>NZ_JBLBUE010000040.1:0-25818 GCF_047290655.1 Alteromonas sp. AMM-1
GGCTTTTTAATCCATTTGCCATCGGCTGGCCGGCTGTTGTCATCCTCAAAAAATGCGGGTAACAAATTGGGATGATTCGGAAATTCCTGCCATAACAAGGGCAGTAACGCTTTGTTTGACAATACCGCTTTCCAGGCCGGCTCAAGCCATTGAACCTCTGCGCCGGGCAAGGCATCACTAAAGGTTTCTCTGAGCATAAATTCCCAGGGATAAAGTTTAAAGCAGTGGGTAATTACTTCATCGGCAAGATCAGTAAAATAGCCAGTGTCGCCCAGGCCAATTTCTTCGATAAACAGGAAAGGTGGACTGATCCCCGCGGTAGCCGCACAATCCTGCAAATACTGCACTGTGCCTCTGTCTTCCTCAGAGTCATCGCAGCAACTAAAATGAATTTGATGAAATCCATGCTGATGCTTGAGTTCGGCAAAGCGATTAATCAGTTTTTCCTGGAGTGAATTGAATTGATCCGCGCCACGTGACAGCTTGCCAGAATTGACTTGCTGTTCCAGCCATAACCATTGCCAGAAACCGGTTTCGTATAACGACGTTGGAGTGTCAGCGTTATTCTCCAGCAATTTTGCCGGGTGTTTGCCGTCGTAAACAAGATCCAAACGAGAGTATAAGGAGGGCGCCTGTTGGCGCCAGCTTTCGGCAACATAATCCCAGTGTTGCTCGGGTATTTGAAAGCGACGCATCAGGCTGTCATCGTGAATCACTTTATTCACTACGTGGAGACACATTTGGTGTAACTCCGCGGTGGGATCCTCAATGTCTTGTTCAATTTGCTTCAGGGTAAACTGGTAATAAGCTGATTCATCCCAGTAGGGTTGACCATACATCGTATGAAAGTGAAATCCATACTCTGTAGCCAGTTGTTTCCAGTTTGCCCTGGGCTGACAGGCTATTCTAAACACCTGTTAACCGCCCCAGCCACTGGATTTACCACTGCTGCCCCAGCTTGACTTAGCGCGCACCGTGCTGCCAAAGCCGCCTCGGTTAATAGTGCGGTTTACCGCTGGTTTGGGCTTGTAGACCGACGATGGGGCGTAATAAGAGCGGCGGCGAATATCGCCGTCAAATACGTAGCCATTTGAGGTAACCCATCGCGACCGAAAGGGCGAGTAGGGAGAAAATGAGGTATACAAAGGCTGCGAATAATAGGGTGAAGGTTGCAATAACCTGCTTACAATAAATCCAGCCATAAAGGGCATGAAAAAGCTGCCGGATTGCGACTGTACATATTGGCAACGGTCACTGCCAAATTCATACTCACAATCATTCTGGCTGTTAAATCGCGGCGCTGTGCGGTTGTGCTCTTCTATTGCTGATTCGAAAGCGGCCTGACACTGGTTGACTGCATCAGGGTTTTCTTTCTGACAATCATCAACCGACACATAAATTTTGGAGGCATCACCGTCTTCACCACAGGCAGACAAAAACACTGTGGCAACACCAATTGCTAAAGGCTTTAACGAAAACGCCTTGCGCATTTTATGCAAATTAATATGTTTTGAACGTTTTTGTGAATGGCTCATCGGTAGGCTCCTAATAGGTCATACAAGCCGCGTTGAGTAATCCTACCGCCACTGAAACTGCTGCCAGCATTACGCCCGCCGACATTTCATTGTTGCTGATGCGTTCGGCAATTCTGGGCATAAAAGTAAAGCGCAATAAAGCAAATGCAAAGCTTTGCGCTAATACAGCCACCACGCCCCAAATAGTAAAATCAACCAATCCCAGCGAGTTAGACGCGGCACTGGCTAACGCAAGACTGAAGCCAATCATGGCGCCGCCAAAACCAATGGCAGCCGATACATTTTGTTGCTCTTTTACCAGCTTCCATTCGTCATGGGGGGTAACAAATGCATAGACAATTTTAAAAATAAATAAGTACACAATTGAGATGGCAAAATACATTGCAAAACTCGCTAACCCGGCCAGCGATTCCATTACTATTTCCATGTTCTGTTCCTCTTCTGTTAGCCGTTAATGCGGATATCCGCTGGTTGAATATCAAAGCCTGTACTGATTACCAGACAGCGGTCGGCGTTATGCCCTACAATTTTTTCTTCGCCCGCCACCAGTAGTGATTCGGTATTGCCATCTGACAATTCTCGTTCATAAAGCATCATAAACTGGTCGGTCTCGCTTACGTCACCGTCTTCTTCATAGGTCTTTTCTGTTACTGCGACGGGCGGGGAATCGTTGCCTACTGCATCCCAAACTCGTTTAAACGAATGCCCTTCCAGGGCATATTCTGGTTTAGAAATGTCATTCGCCAGACAGTGTTTCCACTGGGATTCGTTGCCTACCGTAGTGGTGGAATAGAAATACCACAGCTTAACGTCAGTGATGTGGTTTTCTGTCATGCCACCATCCAGCACAACCTGCAAAAAGGCGTCGTCGTCAGTATAGAAACGCAATAGCGTGCCACCGCTGTCGAGTTCGGCTTGTCCAACCGCCTGAATAAGGTGTTTATTCGCAGGATTTTCTATACATAACTCGGGCGTGATCAACTTGAGTTTCAGGGGATCCAGTTCGAAGGACCCGCCCAGATACAGCCCCATTACTTCTGGCGCTCGGGGTTTTTTAGGCTCGTCTGATTTAAACCATTTACTGAACATAAAGTTACTCCGTTACAGCATGCCAATCGAGTTCGGTAATACGCTGTTTTGCTATGTAATAAAGCTTGTCTTGTGGCGCTATCACAGTATCAAGCGATGGGTTAAGGGTAACATCCTGCGCACGACCAGACGGCGCAAAACCGATTAACGTAGCATCATAACGCTGCTTGAATGCAAAAAATAACTGCTGATATGTTACCGATTGTGTCGCAGCGGGCACCGAGATAGAAAATTGCGCCTGTCCATCGTCGTCGACACTCAGTAAATCGTGATGCAGGGCACTCGAGCCAGGATCAAAAGCGGCTTTTGCCAGCATTTCAACTGCTACACTGGGTGTGCATTCAATTTGGGGGCAGTGTTGATGCAGCAAGCCCACCAGGCTTTCATCAGCGAAATACGCCACCTGATGAGCTGATGGATTCTTTTGCGAACAGTACAATGCTGTAGTGAGTGTCAGATCGTCCTGCGGATTATCAATAAGAATAGTGGACGCACTGGCAATACAAGCTTTGTCCATATCTTCATCGCGGTTGAACGACTCCACTTTAACAAACTCAATTTTGCCCGGCATGGGGTTGGTGATGTCTGCCCGGACACACAATACAATATCAGGGCGCTCCTGAAGCGATTCGCGCTCTCGCAACAGCAGTTTTAAAAGTAATAAGGTGCGCTGTTCGTTCCAGCCAATAACCAGAATGTGATCAGACACCGACAGACCAGATAATCCCATTAATCCTTTTCTCCATTGGTTGCCAACAAAGGCCGCAATCCTGCCTATCACCATAGCAAAAATGCTCAGCCCAAGCGGGATAACATAAAATGCTACAACGAGTTTGCCGGCGTCTGTTTGCGGTGATAAATCGCCATAGCCTACGGTAGATCCCGTCACTGCCAGCCAGTACAGAAAATTAACGCTTTCTGTTAATGCCGATTCGTCGGCAGCCCACAGCAGTATCCATGAAGAGGCTGCATAAAATGCGGTAGCCAGTGCAATGGTATACCACCTTGAACCTGCAAAATAATGCAGCATAACGCGTCGTATTTTTATCCACATAATGCGTCAGAAAGTCGTCCGTGTTATTAACATTGAATGTTATATCTTCGCAAAAAAAGAAAGGGCATGACAACCCGTAATCATACGGATTGCATGCCCCGTTGGTTGGCTTGTAGCCAGGGTATCAAAAGCATATTCTGCTTATTTGCCCAGGATTCTTGCCAGTTCGTCATCAGCTGACGTCGTGCCGCCTTTAATACCAGCCTGGGCCAGACGCTTTTCCAAATCGCTGGACGATTCGTTGGCGGCCAGTTCTTCTGCGGCTTCCAATTCAGCACTGCGCATCTTCTGCTTTTCCTGAATGCGACTTAACGATTCAGTTGCTGTTTTCATTTTGCTGTTCGCGCCCATATGGCGTGATGACACAGCTACCTGCGCTTTTTGCACACTTTCAGTTGCCTTTACCATATCTACCTGCTGCTCTAAGCGGCGCAGATTCTCTTTGGCCTGCTGAATGTTTTTGGCCAGCTGTGCTTCAGAGGCATTGAACTGGTCCAGGAATTGTTGCTCTTGTGCACGCTCCTCTTTGAGGTCGCTCACTTTTTGTGCACAGTCCAGAGCTAACTGGCGATCTGTTTCGATTGCTTTTCTGGCATGTGCTTCATATTCAGCAATAGACTTGCTGTAACCATCTACTTTCTGCTGCGACAGTTTGCATTTGGCCAGAATTTGCGTACGTGCATGGTCTGATTTACGCAATTCATCCTTTGCTTCCCGAATTTCCTGTTCAAGGATTCTGATTGCCTGGCTGTCTGCGACTGCCTGAGCCGCTTCTGTTGCCCCGCCTTTTACCGCAGTAATGAGTTTTTTCCAAACAGACATAATACTCTCCTTTGGGTTACTTCAGGTGCGCTTCGTACGCATCAAGAAATGCCGCAACGTTTTGGAATAACGTTGTAACTTCAATCTGAATAGTTTCTGCTTTCGACTTCGCGCTTAACGCACCAAAAGCAGTGTAATATTCCTCTCCATTGATATTTGAGATGGCAACGGTAGTTAATGGAAACAACATGTGCGTAGACAGAATATCGTGATCTAAAGCCGCTTTGTCTTTTACCTGCGACGATTCAAACAACAAACTCTCCACTATTATTTGTTCACCGCTAATGGCCAGCCAGGCATCAAGCCCGTCCTGATTAGCAATTAACAAACATTCCTTTTCGCGGGTGACTACCAGGTCATCCATGTCGGTAAACAGGGATTCAAGTTTTTCCAGATCCCACTCCATAACGTCTCTCCTAAGCGATTAAAGTAACGCGACCACTCTAGTCAGAATCATCGGTTGGTTGCAACAACTTTGCTACAATTAGCGGGAAACCCAGTCGGAAACCCTGTTGGGAAACCCTGCTGGGAAGCCCTGTTGGGAAATCCCACCAATGCTGTGTTGTTGTGTTGCTTTCTCAATATCAACGCAACAAAGTGTAGACAAAGAGCGTAATTGTCGTCAATAATTATTATGTCTTTATGTGTAAAAAGATGTGTCAATGTAAAATATAATTCACAAAAGGGTTTTTAATGGACCGAAATCAATGGCGAATGGCGGTGCAACGCATTGTGCGATCTGAAATGTCGATACGCGGCGTGAAATATCAGGGGCTCAGTGACAGGCTTGCTGAAGTGGGAATTGATCAAACTGCCGATAATTTGAGAAATAAAGTGAACAAAGGGATTCTGGGGGCCGACCTGCTACTCCAGATATTGTTTGTGCTGAACGCCAGAGCGCTATCAGTTGAAACCATTGCATCGGTGCTTGATGAACAGGAATGACCGATAGCGCTGAAGAGATGAATGGACTTGTGCAGCAGAACCATAGAAAATAAAAACCCAGCCAAAAGGCTGGGTAAGAAGGAAAAGGAAGATGGGAGAACATCATCGCTTCTGGATATATACTAAACCTAATATTCAGCTAGGGAAGAGTATTGGTGTATAAATGAGCATCCCTGAGTATTGAAAAATATACCTAAACTTAATGCGAGAAAAAATGTGTTGCTCTGAATCCCCTTAAATACGTGTGATTGCGAGGATTCTTCTTATCTTTAACGATTAAGTACGGAAAAAACTAATTGTACTGTTTTTAACCTTTTGTTTAATGATTTAGTCGTTACCGGCCATAGAAAATTATAAATTTAGTATCGATGCCCATGAAATTATCTGATTTTAGCTTTACGCTCCCTGAACATCTTATTGCCAAATATCCCACCCCAGACCGTACTGCGAGTCGTTTGCTCCATTTAAACGGCAATACGGGAGAGGTTGCTCACTCCCAGTTCCAGCACATGCTGGATTTAGTTCAACCTGGTGATTTATTAGTATTTAACAATACCCGTGTGATTCCTGCCCGCATGCTGGGTCAAAAGGCCAGTGGCGGTAAAGTTGAAGTGCTGATAGAGCGTATCCTGGATGACCACAATGCGCTGGCTCACGTTCGTGCAAGTAAAGCTCCGAAACCAGGTGCAGATTTACTGTTGGAAAATGCCGTCAGTGTAACAGTGACCGGACGCCAGGATGCGTTGTTTGAACTGCGATTTAACGGAGATGCGACGGTACTTGAACAATTGGAGCAGTATGGGCACATGCCGCTGCCACCTTATATTGACAGACCCGATGAACATAGTGACAAGGAACGTTATCAAACCGTGTATAACCAGGCGCCGGGTGCAGTAGCCGCGCCTACCGCAGGGTTGCATTTCGATCAGCAACTGCTTGAAAAACTCAAAGCCAAGGGCGTAAAACTGGCGTATGTCACACTGCACGTTGGTGCAGGCACATTCCAGCCAGTCCGGGTTGACAACATTCTTGAACACAAGATGCACAGCGAATTCGCCATTGTGCCGCAGGAGGTTGTAGATGCAGTGCGGGCGACCAAAGCCGCTGGAAAACGCGTAATAGCAGTGGGAACAACATCAGTTCGTTCGTTGGAGTCATCCGCGCTGGCAGCAAGCAAAGACGAGATCCTGCAGGTGTATCAGTCTGACACCGATATTTTTATTTATCCCGGTTTTGAATTTAAAGTAGTCGACGCTATGTTTACTAACTTTCATCTGCCTGAATCTACCCTGATCATGCTGATAAGTGCCTTTGCAGGCAGGGATAATGTGCTGTATGCCTATGAACAGGCCATTCAGCAGGAGTACCGTTTTTATAGTTATGGCGACAGCATGTTCATCGAAAAAGCGACAAACGCATGATCTCTGCTTAATAGCTGGTATAATCCGCCCTCAATTGAACCCGGACAGATGACTTTTGGCCAATTTCGCGGCCGGGATCTGGTTCAGACAGGATAATCTACACAATGCAATTTGAATTACTACATACCGATGGTAAGGCCCGACGCGGCCGTCTCGTTTTCGAGCGCGGCGTTGTGGAGACACCGGCTTTTATGCCTGTGGGCACTTACGGTACAGTGAAGGGGATGACCCCGGAAGAGCTTGAAGACAGTGGCGCGCACATATGTTTGGGTAACACCTTTCACTTAATGTTACGCCCTGGTACGGGCATTATTAAGCAACATGGCGACCTGCACGATTTTATGCACTGGGAAAAGCCCATTCTTACTGATTCCGGCGGTTTCCAGGTGTTTAGTCTGGGTGATCTGCGCAAGATCACTGAAGAAGGGGTAACCTTCCGCTCGCCTATTAACGGCGAAAAGATCCTGCTGACACCGGAAAAGTCGATGGAAGTACAGCGTGATCTGGGATCAGACATCGTGATGATTTTCGACGAATGTACGCCTTATCCCGCAACTGAACAGGAAGCACGCATCTCTATGGAGCTGTCGTTGCGCTGGGCTAAGCGCAGTAAAGAAGCGCACGGCGACAATCCGTCCGCGTTATTCGGTATTATCCAGGGGGGCATGTACGAGGATTTGCGTGATGTATCACTGGCAGGGCTTGAAGACATTGGCTTTGATGGGTACGCCATTGGCGGTTTATCGGTGGGTGAACCGAAAGAGGACATGATTCGCATCATTAATCACACCGCACCGAAAATACCGGAAAATAAGCCGCGTTACCTAATGGGCGTGGGCAAGCCAGAAGACATCGTAGAGGCAGTGCGCCGCGGCATTGATATGTTCGACTGCGTTATGCCAACCCGCAACGCGCGAAATGGTCATTTGTTTGTCACAGAAGGTGTGATAAAGATCCGCAACGCAAAGCACAAGAACGATACTGGTCCTTTGGATGAAAAATGTGATTGTTACACTTGTAAAAACTATTCACGGTCATATTTACACCATCTGGACAAATGTAATGAAATCCTCGGTGCACGTCTGAATACTATTCACAATCTGCGGTATTATCAGCGTGTTATGCAAGGGTTGCGCGATGCCATTGCCAGTGATTCACTGGATGCATTTGTAGAAGAATTTTACGCACAGAAAAACATGCCGGTACCGGCTTTATAACAATTTAAACGGGGAACATTATGAGTTTATTTATTTCTAACGCCTATGCACAATCTGCCGGTGGAAGCGCTCAGGGCGGCGGTCTTGAAATGTTGATCATGCTGGGTGTATTCGGTTTGATTTTCTACTTCCTGCTGTATCGTCCGCAGGCGAAACGTGTAAAAGAGCACAAAGCACTGGTTTCTTCACTGGGCAAAGGTGACGAAGTGCTCACCCAGGGTGGTTTGGTAGGACGCGTTACAAAAGTGTCTGACGACAAAGACTTTATTGAAATTGCATTGACCGACGCAACCAACATTGTTGTGCAGAAAACAGCGGTAAGCGCTGTACTGCCAAAAGGTACAATGAAGTCTATTTAATAACCGCTCACCGGGTACCTTGGACATAGGTGCCCGGTTAAGGGAATGTCCGTGTTAAATCAAAATTCTATTTTTAAGGTTCTGCTGGTACTGGTGCTGGTGGGATTGTGCAGCTTGTATGCTTTGCCCAATATTTACGGCGAAGATAATGCTGTGCAAATTTCAGCTTCGCGTAACGCAACGGTTACTGAGGCCCTTGAGTCCAGAGTGTCTGATATTCTGGCCGCCAATAACATCTCAAGTAAAGCCATAGAGTTCGAAAACGAGCAGATATTAATCCGCTTACCCGACTCTGATAGTCAGCTCCGTGCTCGGGACTTGTTAGATCGCGAACTGGGTGACGACTACGTGGTAGCCATGAACCTCGCGGCGGATACACCAGACTGGCTTGAAGGTCTGGGTGGTGAGCCAATGAAGCTGGGCCTGGATTTGCGGGGTGGTGTTCACTTCCTGATGGAAGTTGATATGAACGAAGCCATCTCCAAAGCACTTGAAGACGCTGAAAGTGATTTTCGTACCGCATTGCGCGAAGAGAAATTGCGTTACCGGTCGGTAGATGTGCGCGATGGCCATATCGATATTCAGTTCCGCGATGAAGAGACGCTCGATAAAGCCGAATTCTTCCTGAAAAACCGCAACCGCGACCTGACTTATCAGGAACTCGACAGTCTGGTTCTTCGCGCACAATTTGCCGAAACCAAACTGGCTGAAATTCGCGATTACGCCGTTAAGCAAAACATCACCATTATCCGCAACCGGGTAAACCAACTGGGTGTAGCTGAGCCTGTTGTTCAAAAACAAGGTGCAGAGCGCATTGTTGTGCAATTGCCTGGTATTCAGGATACCGCGCGTGCGAAAGAAATTCTGAATGCAACAGCTACCCTGGAATTCCGCATGGTCGACCAGGACAACGATGTGCGCGATGCGCAGCAGGGTAGAGTGCCAGCCGGTTCTCAGTTGTTGAATGACAAAGACGGTCGCCCGGTTTTGCTGGATAAGCGCGTTATTGTTAAAGGTAACCACATCATCGACGCCAACAGTGGTGTGGATGAGTACGGTTTACCTCAGGTAAGTATTTCGCTGGATTCTGAAGGCGGCAACAAAATGTCGCGTGCCAGCCGTGAAAATATTGGCGAGCCAATGGCTACGGTATTCATTGAATACAAAGCCACAGGGGATCGTGACGCCAATGGCAAATTGATCTTTGAACGTCACGAAGAAGTGATCAACGTGGCGACCATTCGCTCTCAGTTTGGTAGCAGTTTCCGTATTACGGGTCTGGATTCACCAAAAGAAGCCCGCGACCTGAGTTTGCTACTGCGCGCCGGTGCGCTGATTGCGCCTATTCAAATTGTTGAAGAACGCACGGTTGGACCAAGCCTGGGTCAGGAAAACATTGATTTGGGTATGCAAGCCATTGTGTGGGGGCTGTTTTTGGTGATGCTGTTCATGCTGGTGTACTACAAGGCGTTTGGTTTAGTTGCCAATATTGCCCTGGCAGTAAACCTGATCATGATGGTGGGTATCATGTCTATGATCCCCGGTGCAACACTCACATTACCTGGTATGGCTGGGATTGTATTAACAGTAGGTATGGCGGTAGATGCCAACGTGCTGATTTTTGAGCGTATTCGGGAAGAACTTCGCGATGGAAGAAGCCCGCAACACGCTATAAATCAAGGATACGATAGTGCGTTTTCCACTATTTTAGATGCCAACATTACCACCTTTATTGCCGGGCTTATCTTATTTGCCGTTGGAACAGGCCCAATTAAAGGCTTCTCCATAACACTGATGATCGGTATTACCACCTCCATGTTTACAGCCATTCTGGTAACGAGAGTTATCGTAAACGCTGTATGGGGCGGCCGCCGTGTAAGCAAACTGGCGATCTAGGAGTACGATCATGCAACTACTACAATTAAACGACACCATCAACTTCATGAAGCTGCGTATGGCGGCCATGGTGTTGTCAACGGTGCTTATTATTGGTTCATTGGTATCCCTGGGGGTTAACAGCCTCAACTGGGGTCTTGATTTCACAGGTGGTACCCTGATTGAAGTGGGTTATCCGGACGCCGCCGATCTGGGCGCCATACGTGTGCAATTGGCGGAAAATGATTTTCCTGACGCCGTTGTACAAAACTTCGGCAGTAGTACCGATGTGTTAATTCGCATTTCACCACGTGAAGGCGTTAATGCAACTACTATCGGTGATCAGGTTATTTCTATTTTGCGTCAGGGCAATGCGGATGTGGAAAAACGTCGTATTGAATTCGTAGGACCAAACGTGGGTGAGGAATTAACAGAGCAGGGTGGCCTGGCCATGCTGGTTGCGTTAGTGTGTATTCTTATCTATGTTGCCGCACGTTTTGAATGGCGGTTTTCACTGGGTTCGGTATCTGCGCTAATACACGACGTAATTCTTACGCTGGGTTTGTTTTCCGTATTGCAAATCGAATTCGACTTAACTGTACTGGCTGCGGTACTGGCTGTTATCGGTTACTCGCTTAACGATACCATTGTTGTATCCGACCGGATTCGCGAAAACTTCCGTAAGATCCGCAAGGGTGAACCCATTGAGATCATCAATATTTCACTTACCCAAACACTGAATCGTACCATTATTACATCGTTAACTACGGTGCTGGTATTGCTGGCATTGTTCTTTGTAGGTGGCGCTTTGATTCACGGGTTTGCTACAGCCTTGCTATTTGGTGTTGTGGTAGGTACTTACTCGTCGATTTATATAGCCAGCTCTGTTGCGCTGTCGCTGGGGATCAGTAAAGAAGATCTGATGCCGCCGCAAGTGGAAAAAGAAGGTGAAGATTTAGACGCAATGCCTTAGGGGTTGCGATTGGATTGATTCAAAGCCGCCCTTTCACGGGCGGCTTTTTTAGTTAACGCACTTCAACAGACGCTGACAGCTTAGCTAATAACTTTTTGCCAATGCCCTTTACCTCAAGCAGCTCGTCAACGGTATTGAACGGGCCTTCGGCTTCACGGTATGCCACAATTGCCTCAGCCTTGCTTTTACCTATGCCCGGCAGTGTCATCAGTTGCTCAACATTAGCCGCATTCAGGTTTACCAGTGTTTCTTTACTGGCAACATGTTCCACGCTATCGGTTACAGACAATGCCTCTGCACACGCAACACTTGCGCCGCAAACTGAGGCCAGTAGTAATGCCAGAAATGTGATTAAACGGGTATTCATGTTTTATCTTCCTTTTTCAAAATGGGTATGGGATTACCTGGCCATTACCTGAGATTGTCAGCTAGGCTAACGCTCATTTCTGGCTGGGTGTATACACCTTAACGCCGTTACGGTTTGTCGGGCAGTACTGAAAAAGGCCAGTTTTTGCACTGGGCTACGTGAAGTGAAGTGAAGAAGGACAGGCATAAAAAAAGCAAGCCAATTGGCTTGCTTTAGAACAGGGGGATATGTGATTTACAGGCGGTCAAGCACAGCCTGGGTAAACTCAGTGGTACCGTGCTGGCCACCCAGATCGCGGGTAGTGCGATCGCCACTTTCAATGACGTCTTTCAGTGCAGCGCGGATACGTTCCGCTTTGTCTGCCATACCCAGGTACTCCAGCATCTGTACAGAGGCGAGAATAACACTGGTTGGATTCGCCAGGTTTTTACCAGCAATATCCGGTGCAGAGCCGTGAACGGCTTCAAAAATGGCACAATCACCGCCAATATTAGCGCCAGGCGCCATACCCAAACCGCCAACTAATCCTGCACACAGGTCTGACAGGATATCGCCAAACAGGTTGGTGGTTACGATCACGTCGAATTGGTGAGGGTTCATTACCAATTGCATACAGGCGTTATCGACAATCATTTCCTTAGACTCGATGTCCGGGTATTTTTCACCGATTTCACGAGCCACTTTCAGGAACAAGCCCGATGTAGACTTCAGAATGTTTGCTTTGTGCACTGCTGTAACTTGTTTACGGCCTTCACGGCGCGCTAATTCGTACGCAAAGGTCACGATTTTTTCAGCGCCGTCGCGAGTGATTTTACTCAGCGCTTCAGCTTCTGTTCCATCTTCGGAAACTACCTGTCCCAGGCCAGAATACATACCTTGCGTGTTTTCGCGCACAGTAATGATGTCGATGTCTTCGTAACGTGCTTTAGTGCCTTTAAACGACAACACAGGACGTACGTTCGCATACAGCTTAAACTGTTTACGCAGGCTAACATTAATTGACGTAAATCCTTCGCCTACCGGGGTGGTTAACGGGCCTTTCAGGGTTACTTTGTTTTTCGCGATCAGGTCGAGTGTTTCCTGAGGCAGTAATTCACCGTGATTTTCCAGTGCTACCAGACCGGCGTCGGCATAATCGTAGGCAAAGTCACAACCCACTTTGTCTAAAATTTGCGTGGCAGCATCAATGATATCCGGGCCAATACCATCTCCGCGGATGACAGTAATACGTTGTTGAGTCATCAGAGATCCTTAATAACTTGTACTGATTCGTTAGGTAATTTGCTTTGGGGTAAGTGTAGCGTAAATTTCTGTAATTACAGATTTTGAACCGATGACGCTCATTCATACTACCGGTTTTTGCTACACCGGGGGCCGTTTAGTGTGATGTTATTCTGTGTTTTGCACGTGGTTATAAACGTGGCTTCACACCGTTAGGCAACCCTTCACAGCCGGTAGTAAGTCTAAACGATCGGCCCGGAAATGAGTAGTTAATTATGCCTTTTTGCCAGTGGCTGTAGTCGCTATTTATCTGGTGAATGACGATTGCTGGCAAATTCGTTCAAAGGGCACACAAGTTGACTCGCCAGACTATTTCTGATGGTGGATTCCTGCGATGTCAGAGCAGGATAGGCCTGTTTTGTTTGGGCAATAAACGCCTGAGTCGATGAACACGCAGATTGATTTAATAACCATTGCCTTGCCCAAATCAAACTTAAACCCGTGATACAGTGCGCCTGACGCAATGCAGGGGGCACGTTTTCAGGTAATTTGCCCCAACAGGCGATAAGTTTGCTTTGTAGTGTTTGTTGTTGCCATGCCGCAGCCAGCGACTGTTGATGCTGCCTTATAACCGCGACTAATTTATCCGGTTGTGCTGAAACCAACGAGGCAACACTGAACAGCTTCGTTGCGTTGACGGGAAGATAAATCTGCGCTTTTGCCGATGGCAACGTGAATAAAGGTGACAAGGCTACCGTAACAACCAGCCCGGCACTTTGTGGTGTTAGTGATGTACTTATCGATGCTAATTCGCTGGCAATTTGCGCAGCGAGTTGAGTGAGTTTGCTGAACCAGGGTAATAAGGGAAAATAATGCTGAGAAAGGCGCTGATACAGTGCGTGTTGCACCAGCATATGCCCGACACGGTCAAGACCATAAGTAAGTATACTGTGTTTTACATCCTGAACCGGTAGTTGCATTCGGTTGTCCTGGGATGCTGCCTGAGTGAGAAAGGTGGTGAAGGCCGGTTCGCAACCGATAAGCTCTACCACTTTTTTAATAGCAATGTCCGGATCATTTAATGCGCGTAACAGACGTTCCAGCGTCACTGGCGGGCGACTTACCGGGTAACTCGTGGGCATCGCCCAGTCATAGTCAGGCAGGGTAAATGTCTGCTCGTTGCCATTGGTAGTAACTTGCTCGGCCTGATTAATATTCAGTCGCTCAACAACCTGAATCCACTGTGTTAATGACACCGATTTCCCGTTATCGGGTGTGATGCGATCCTGGGTATCCCATTTAAACTGTTCGCTTTTCGGCAAATACAGCAATACTTTGTCTGGCAGTTGGCCTACCAACAGCGCTGGCTGTTGTTGCCATTTTACCCGGCTTCCTTCATGCACAAGTCCCGGATAATCCAGTAGTGCAGACAATGACCGAATGAGCAAATTATTATTCTCTAAAGCCAAATGCTGAATGATATCTGCCACATTTGAAGTTGGCTGCCGATGTAAAAAAGTGATCCACCGCCAGGCAAGGGTGAATACATCGTCGGAATTCGCCGCATTTGCGCCTATTCTTAATAACCTGAATGCCCAATAATGTTGATCCAACCTGGCTAATTGAGTGGCTACCTGCTTTCTTTGTGATGGCGCGCTTTGTGTCTGTTTTAGCTGATAAAAGCTCAGCAACGCTGCAATACCCTGTTGCAGCGTATGATGATTGGTATTGGAACGAAGACCCAACAACACATACAAGGCAATATGCCGACGCCACAATTTGCTTTGCGGCTGGAGTTGAGACGCTGGCAAAAACGCTATGGCTGCTAGTAAAGGCAAAGATTGCTCTGCCAGCGCAAGCCAGTTGGCACTAACGGTAAGATAGGCGTTAATTTGACTGGATTGCTTTGCCGGAAGCACCGGTAACGACAAGCTTTGTTGTGTTATATCAGCCAGTTGATCGGCAAATGCATCCAAATTTGTTAGCTACTCAGGTAGGTTTGATATGCCCCTTCACCCCAGGCGACTAAGGCTTCATTTTCGAATAACAGCGGCGTACACTCATCCTGCGTAGTCAGCCCGTCTGCGCGAACATGCTGGGTGCGATAAAACATCACTTGAATCTCGCGGCTTCCCTGCATTTTTGCTTCAGTGATATCAGGTGCACCCAACAATGCCAGCACTTCTGCACGGGTAATCCCCAAAGCCAGCTTGGAAATTTGTACTTTGTTGTATTCTTCCCGGTCCTGCCAGTCCATGTTTTCTGGCTTGTCCGGATAAAATGCAATCAGCATAAAGGCCAGCACCGCATAAGATGCCACGCCAAATAAAATAAGCTTAATAACTTTACTATTCATGTATTTATACGTTATTTTTGAGTGGGTAGTCGCTATTCGGCAATCAGTCTACCCTAATTTCCGTATGGCTGTCAGCACCTTGAATGTTACTGATTATTAATCGCGGTTAATGGTATAACACGGCTGATACTCCGTGCCCGGTAATTTCATGCGTTGCTGAGCAACGAACTGTTTTAACAAGGCATCAATCCGCGACATAATATCGGCTTCACCGGACAAGTGAAATGGCCCAAGCTCACGAATTTGTTTCACGCCTTCGGCTTTTACATTGCCTGCAACGATGCCCGAAAATGCTTTGCGTAAGTTGCTGGCCAAATCTGATAGCGGCTGATCCCGATGCAGGTTCAGCGCTGCCATGCTTTTATGGCTGGGTATGAAAGGCTGCTGAAAATCGTCTTCAATTTTTAGCGACCAGTTAAAACTGAACGCATCGCCCATCGCCAGGCGATACTGCTCTACTTTTTTACTGCCCTGGCACAACACTTTGGCCACTTCAGCAGGATCGTCAATAATAATTTGGTACTTACTTTGCGCACTTTTACCCAGAGTAGAGCCAATAAAGTCGTGTATCGCTTCGAAATAGCCTTCGCTGCCGGCAGGCCCGGTTAGCACTAGTGGATAAGGTTGCTGAGCGTTGCGCTCGTGCGACAATATACCCAACAAATACAACAGCTCTTCAGCGGTACCGACACCGCCTGGAAATATCACAATCCCGTGCGCAATTCGCACAAAAGCTTCCAGTCGCTTCTCGATGTCTGGCATGATCACCAGTTCATTCACGATGGCATTAGGTGGCTCAGCGGCAATAATACTCGGCTCTGAGATACCAATATAGCGACCTTCCTTAAAACGTTGTTTGGCGTGGCCAATCGCAGCGCCTTTCATCGGGCCTTTCATTGCTCCCGGGCCACAGCCAGTGCAGATGTTCATCTCCCGCAATCCCAACTGATATCCCACATCTTTGGTGTACTTGTAGTCGGTTAAACCAATTGAGTGGCCACCCCAACACACAATGGTATTGAGGTCGTTGTTTGACTCAATTACCTTGGCGTGACGCAGCATGTCGAACACCATGTCGGTAATTCCGCTGCTGTCCAGTGGCGCTTGCTGGTGAACAAAAGCGTATTTGTTACCCATGTAGAGCATGTCGCGTAGTACTGAAAACAAATGTTCATGCACGCCACGAACCAACCGGTTGTCGACGAAGCCCACTTCTGGTGGATTAATGAGTTCCAGTTTTACGCCGCGCTCACGCTTAATCAGGCGGATTTCGAACGAATCGTAAGGGGAGAATAGTGCTTCGTAGTTATCTTCATCAACACCGCTGTTTAACACCGCCAGACAGCAGTTTCGAAACATCCGGTACAGCTCACTGTTGGTGGTGTCTTCGAGTCGGCTTACTTCAACCTGAGAGAGCTGACTCATCCAGCCTACCGGGTTTAACTGAATTTTTTTCATGCGGATTCCTGTACAACTACCAGGTTACGGCCACCGGCTTTAGCTTGATACAAACATTTGTCTGCGCGTTCGAACGCAGCATCGAGTTGTTCGCCTGTGCGGCATTCCGTGCCACCAATAGAAACCGTAACGGTTAATCTTTCCTGCTTGAACTTAAAGGGTAGCTGGGCCAGGCCAATTCGCAACTCGTCTAATCGTTCGGGTAACTGAGAACTAGTAAGATCGGGGATCAATAAAATAAATTCCTCGCCGCCCCAGCGGGCCAGAAATTCATTGGCGTGAAGCCTGCTTTTCAGGTATCGGGCAATTGCTTGCAGGGTTTTATCGCCGGCGGCGTGCCCATATTGGTCGTTGATGCGCTTAAAATGATCTACATCGATTACGGCAATACTCATGGGTTGCTTGAGTTGCTGACACTTTTGCCATTCCTTACCGGCGCGGTCATTATAAGCCATGCGATTGGGCACTTTGGTTAACGGGTCGGTGTACATGTTTACCCGCTGTTCAACCAGTTTTTTGCGGTACGAGTCTGTTTGCTTTTGTAATGAAGACAACTGTTGCTGCATCGACACTAACAGCGTCATCAGACCTTCCTGTTCAACCCTATCGGCTTCTTCTCCTGCCGATAACGAATTTGCAAGCTGACCAAGGTAGTGCTGGGCCTGCTCTTTCAGCTGATCGATATTTTGTTCGTTCTCTAAAGCGTCTTCCATATCTTCCAGTACGGAGCGCAGCGATTTCTGACGAACCTGGCGTGCTTCAAAGCTTTCAACACTTTTACTGATACTTGAAGTGACGTCACCATTGATGTTGCCCAGCGCATTGTTTAAACGGTGAATAATCTTACCTGCGGTGCTGGCTTCGGTAACGGTTTCCTGCACCATGATGCGGATTAACAACAAACAACTGCTGAGTAATTCTTGTTCGGTTAACTCTTCATCAATGCGGTCACGCAGTGAAGCAATTAAGGCATCATCGGGATTAATTCGCGAGTAGGTTTGCAACAGGTGCGATAGTTCCTCAATCAAATCTTGTTTTAGTTGAACTGTTTTGCTGTTTGCCCCACCGTTATTGGCAGCACCCGGTTTCGCAGCACTTAATAGTCCAGCCTGATAACACTTAATGAGTTTTTCGTAGAGTGGCAGGAGCTGACCGACTGAGCTGACAGGTTTGCTCAGCGAAGTGGCCACGCCCAGTGCTTTTTTGGTCAGTTCAGCGTCTTCAATGTGACGCTGAAATTCCTTAATGTCATTGTCCAGCTGGCGCAGCCACTGCTGTGTCAGGTTTTTAAGGTTGGTAGGTTCAAGCATAAACAATTGATTAATTTTGTTTATGCTCACTTTTGCCAGCGTGAAATCTACGTTGCCACTCAAATGGCCCCGGAGCTTGCCAAGCTCTGCATCAATATCAGGAGACAGGCCTTCGTAAAAATTTGTCAGTCTTACAATGAAACCGGCTAACTGCTCGTTACTGGCTTTGAGCGATTGCAACTGCTTTGCGTCCATTTTTGTTCTGTCCTGTTATTAGCGCTGCCAAGGCAGATTACTGCCGGGCCTGACGACTATTTTCTATTTCACTAGTGTAGTTGCTTCGCAGAGGATTGATATCTAATCCGCCACGCCTTGTGTATCGCGCATAGACAGCTAATTTCAATGGCTTACAGAACGCCATTAAATCACAGTAAATCCTTTCAATACACTGTTCGTGAAATTCATTGTGCTGGCGAAACGAAATCAGATAAGCCAGTAAGCCTTCATGATTAATTTTGGGTCCCTGGTACTTAATTTGAATGCTGGCCCAGTCTGGCTGACTGGTAATGAGACAATTTGATTTAAGAAGGTGACTGACCAATGTTTCTTCTGCTTGTTGAGTTTCATCGCAGGTTAGCAGAGATGGCATTGGTGAATAATGAGCTACATCAATATCCAGATCGTCAATGCAGGTTCCTGTGAGGTTGTTAACCGGCATGGCATCAAATTGGTCCGGACCCAACAGCATAACGGTTACAGGCGCATTTGCACATTCGCTTAAATCGTTTTGCAAACAGGCTAATACTTCATCGCGTGAGTCAAATCGGGTTTGGTTAAAACTGTTCAGATACAGCTTGAATGACTTGGACTCAATTAAATTATCAGACGTAACGGGTACACGACATTGCAAAATGGCTACCTGCGGTTTTCCTTTGCTGTTTAACCACGATAATTCGTAACCATTCCAAATGTCGACACCTTCGAAAGGCAAAGGGTGAGAAACACCAATCTGGTCCCGGCTAAGGGAGCGGGGAACGCTTTGTAGCAACCCAGGAGTGTAATTCTCAATATAATCAACACTTTGACCTAAAGTAAGATGAGTGGGAAGCGACAATTCTGTTTTTTTTGTGTGTTCAGTCATGCAACCGGTCTGGCTCCATTTCGAGGTTCAACGGGCAGATTGTTTGCACATCCTGAATAATATCAAGAGGTGCACAGATCTATAATCTACCGGACAAATTTATTACTATGCTGGCAATTATAGCGAAAATGGAGCGGCAATGGAGCAAATCGTTCAACAATCATTGCATAACTTAGTGCAAAGATTACAGGCTGACACCAATACAAACGAGCAGCGATTCAAAATTGAATACGATCCAGACTGGCCATCACCTTGCTACCAGGAAGCTGCTCAGGCTGGAATGGCGGTTAACTGGCAGCCGGTAGTAATGGATCTTCCGCTGAATTTCGCCAATATTGAAAGTGCGTTGAACATCTCCCTGAATGAGCAGTTTTGTCAGTTCTTCACTACCAACTGGAGTTTTAATCTGCTTGCGCAGGCCAGTGATGGTGAGTGTGAACTTTTACAAGTGTGTAATGCTGATGACTTTGAGCGTTTACAGCAAAATTTGATTGGCCATTTAATGATGAAGCAACGATTGAAACAACCGCTTACTTTGTTTTTTGGTCTAACGGATGAAGATGATTTTATTCTCTCTGTAGACAATACCACCGGCGAGGTGGTGCTTGAGCAAGTCGGTAGGCTGCCGGTGCGCAAGCTGGCACCGGATTTGGCCACTTTTTTGGATGGGCTCAGTTAATCAACGCTTGTTGGGAAACTAAACTCAGATGTTGTCGAGCTTGGCAAGCCGGCTTTCCATTACACCGATGGCCTGCTCCAACTGGGCGACCCGGGCTTCCAGCTCTTTAATCCTTTGCTGATCTGTCAGGGTTTTAGGCTTATTGGCTTCCAGTTGCTGGTGCTGATTAAAGCGCTTAATTACTTCAATGGCTTCCAACACACTTACCCTAAAAGGGGCTTTGCCGCGGAGTAAGCCTACGCTGGGAGACTGTCCAGCTTCTGCCAGGCTGATACATATAGCAAACAGGCTTTCAAATTTCTCTTTATCGTTCATAAAAATTACAATTGTGGTCAGAAAAGCTAAATAATTGCCTATTTTGCCTAAAAGTTACATTCAGGCCAAGTGTATTTTTTAAAAATTGTTTTAAATCAACAGTTTATTTTTGGCCCTAATCTTGATTGTATTGGCATAACAACGAAACCTATTCAAATTAGCAAGACAAGGACTAAACATGAAAAAAATATTGTTGTGCACGGCACTGGCGGCTCCACTTTTACTCTCTGGTTGCGTTATTTCAGTAGGGGATGACGACGGTAGAAATTACAACTCGTCCTGGGAGCAGCGGGAATACAATAATCGCAAACACATTTCAAAACTGGAACTCGATGCACACTATGAAGATGTGACCCGCAGTATGGGCGTTGCAGATTTTAACGAGTTACTTCGTCAGGATGGTCATACTTATCGCGTGCTTTACTACAGAACGCAGCGTGCGGCTGATGATGGTATCACTACCAAAGACGAGTGCACGCCGTTGGTATTTGAAGATAACCGATTAATTGGCTGGGGCGAAGAGGCATTACGCAAACTGTAATGAAATCCAGAGACTACCAGTTTAAAGTGTAACATTCTGATTTTAAATAATTAAATAGGCGCTCAAATGAGCGCCTTTTTGCTTTTTCAAAGAAATACGGTTTGGTAGCACAAAAAATTAACAAAAAATTTACCTTTGTGAGGATTTTCAGATAAAGTGAGTATTACTGTGTATTTTCGGCTGTGAGTCGTATTCAGTTTTTAGACGTATAAAAACAACAGCGTTAAACCGGGAGATTGAAATATGGTTCAAGCAGATACCTCACCGCAGCTTGATAATGTCAGAGCGGCTTATCTGTCGGCAGAAGATCTTAAAGTTGCTGCGTCAATTATTTACAATGCCTATCACGACGATCCCATCTTTCTGGAAATCTTCCAGTCTGAGCGTGAGGGATATGAATCACGGTTGCGCTCGGCGATCCGCGAGGAGCTAACGGCGTTTTGGGAAGCTGATCAGCCCATCATTGGATTGTTTGATGAAGGGCGATTACTGGCAGTGGCTTGTCTTACCGGACCTGACAATTCCATTGGCGCTGGTCGGTATTGGCACTGGCGTTTGAAGATGTTACTGACAGCCGGATACTACGGTACCCGTCAGATGCTGGAAAAAGAAGAAAAGATTCGCAGTGCGATGCCAGCTCAAAAGTACCACTTGCTCAGTTTTATTGCGGTGCATCCCGATCATCAGTCACATGGTCTGGGCCATTTACTGATGCGTGCAATAGACAGTGTGTTATTGGAACATCGCGATTCTGAAGGCGTTGGCGTATTTGTTACCGTGCCTAAATACGAGTCCTTTTTTGCTGATGGGTTTTATCAAAAAGTTGCCCAGGTCGAAATTACCACTAAGTTCGGCCATGTGATGTTTCGACCTCGTCCATAACCCTGTTTTGGGTATTCGTTGACAGTCTGTCCCGGCATCGCATGATGCCATTAGCCGAAAGATTAAGATTGTGTCTCACAGCTTTGTACGAAATATCTTACAAAGTTGTGAGACATTGTTCCTTTGTGAGCGTAGGTTTGGCTCACTAAAATTTATAAATACATGAAAGTATTAGTTAAATTTTTATACTACTTTTGTAGTAGGCAATAAATTATTTATTTGTGACAGAACGGTAATAGTAATCTATTCCCAACAGGGTAATATGAGCTTGTCACATGGAAACACGACGAGTCAGGATGACACAAGGACGACCATAGGACTGTTCAGGGATGAGCATAATGAAACAGGCAGTTTCATTTAGGGACAGTAAGGACCGGCCAGGCGGCCAAATAAGGACAACCTCGGGATGAGGAATACTGCACGCAGGATGTGTAGTGAATCAGGGAGTAAAGGAAAGGGATCTGCACAGGATTTGCAGCTCACGCAGGATGTGGTGAGAAAAGATGGAAAGGGGCGTATAAGGATTTTAATCGGGACGATTTAAGTCGCAATGGATCGCTGAGAAGGAAACTCAAAATTCACAGAAAAACGGTGGCCACGGCCACCGTTTTTTTATTTATTCTTTCCGGACAATACCAATTCGGATCCCATTACAACAGTAAGTCAGTATCTATTGGCGTAAACTGAGTGGCGGCCTTTATTAATGAACCGGCACTAAGGGCTTCAACGCCGTATACATGAAATTGCTTTCCCTTATCTCTGGTAATTTTATCTGCAAGCAAGTCAAAGTCACCATCGCCGGAAACCAATATGATTTGATCTGCCTGGTCTGCGTAGTCCAGAACATCAATAGTAATACCCACATCCCAATCTGCTTTAGCTGAACCATCTGCCCGTTGGATAAAGGGTTTGAGTTTTACGTTAAATCCAATCGCCCGCAAAATATTCTGGAATTCTGTTTGTTTGTTGTCACCACGGTGTGTTGCGTACGCAAAGGCCGCAATTACATTTCGACCTTGGGTAACTTTACGCCAAAAAGCATTGTAGTCGAAGTTGCGACGATAGTGTTGACGGGTGGTGTAATAGACATTTTGTACGTCAACAAAGATGGCGATATTCTGCATGGCATCTCGCACCTGTTTATGAGTGTGCTGCGAGTCTACAAGGATGTTCATACCCTTACCAGATATACTGGCAGAGCGAACTTCTTATAAACAGTAAAAATCTGTGGAGAGTTACGGTAGTTGGTGGTCGCGATTTTCTGTCTGCAAAGTCCTATTTTGTCCCTCTTCTTGTACGACATTTCTTACAGTGTTGTAAGCTTGTTCTAATTAGACTAAAGGTTAACACCTACGCAATTTTCTATGTTGCTGTATTTAAAAAACTTTCTACTAAAGTTCAATGAAAGCATCTGGCTATGCACGATTTTTCTGTAAAAAGTCGCTACCGATAATTATTGGGTTAGATATTATATCTACGTCACAGGGAGAAACGTTGAGTCAGGATGACCCAAGGACGACACTGGACAACCCAGGATGGGGCACACTGGCAAGAAGCCGGTTACAAGGAAGCGGATACAACCGGGATGGTTGATGGACAACTTCATGGAGCGAAGAATACTTTAACAGGACGTAAAGTAAACAAGGATAAAGGAAAGGGACCAGCTAGGGATTGGCTGCTCATTCAGGACGGATGAGAAAGAAGGAATTGCGTGCAGGGGAATAGCGTTAGACGTTATTTGGCACTTTACGCAGAGAGGGATCTTCAAATTTCTATAAAGAGGCGATAGTGAGAGCTATCGCCTTTTTCATTTGTATTGCACAAGTCTCTTGTTTACAGTTTAAAAAACATTCGATATAACTAAATACAATTCATATTTGTTGAACGCAAGAGCATAAGGCCACTGAGCGACGAAGTGTCTGCTGGCCAGCTGTGGGTACGCCTGCTTCATTCCGGTTGTGTGTGAGTTTGGATGGGAAATCGCTAATGATTATTGTATTTGGTTGTAATCGCTCCTGGATTTCCAGAATGATTCGTTGGAGAACCGGTTCAAAATGGTCTCATGTAGCAATATTAGACACTGATGATGCCCATGTTATCGAAGCCAAAGGCGGTTATGGTGTATTGCGTAGTCATCTCAGTGAATTTGAAGCGCGATATCGCGAAATTGAATACCGTGAAATTGATGGCGATATTGGCAGGGCAGTGCAATTAATCGGTAAACCTTTCGACAATGTTGGCATTAAAGGCGTGTTTTTTCGTTCGTTTAAACATTGTCCTGACAGCTGGTTTTGTTCAGAACTGGTTGCTTACTCAACCTCGTTTATTCCCGATGAGTTTGCGCAATATCAGACCCCTGAAACCCTGTATCGTCTCAGCCGTCAGTGCACTAAAACGTTACAGTTATCAGCGCCAGTGACTACGGCGGTGGAGTAAATACGAACGGGCTTATGTATTTTACTGCGCCCGTCCTTTTATAGTTAGTTAGCCGAATAAGGGTCTTCAGCTAACAAGTAGGCACGCAAATCAGCTTTATTGGGTTGGGCATTCAACCATTCGCGCAACGCTTTAATTTCCTTATAAGTCTCGTCACCAAATTTAGACGCGTATATGTCGGCAAAATGTGAAGCTGCACTTTCTTCGCGAACTTTGTTTTGCCATTGTTGGGTAACTACATTATTGAGTACACCTGCTACACCTTCCGTTTTTAGCAGCGCCCACTCGCCTTTATCCAGCCATATGCCGCCAACCTGGGCACTGTAGTCTACTCTGTGATCTGTAGTGGCAGAGATTTTGAATTTGCGCATAATACTGCCTGTAACGGGGCAAAACAGCGCCTTTTTCGTGTCTCCCGTATCTTCTGAAAAGCTGCTTTCTTTCTTGAATTCAAACGATTTGTTGCGTTCTTTCCAACTCACAAAATCTTCAATCAGGATCCAGTTTCCGCCGCAGTGATCGCAGGTATGAGCGCGAAATAAATCATCCAAAAAGCTCGGTACTAACTGACCTTGTTTACATTGTGTACATTGCATAGTGTGAAACGTCCTTGTGTAATGTTTAATGGATACGGTGGGGCGGTGTTTGGGTGGCCACTACCGTCAGCCCGTTCATGGTTAAGTTGCCAGTATAACAGTCCTGACCTGTTGATGAGAATTCAAAGTCAAATTCACTGCGCCAATCCAGTTTGCCGCGATATAGCATAGGGCGGGTTCGCCTGCGGGCAACGCTAATAAGTTGAAGGTGCTGTGAATCACAGTATTGATTCAGGTAGCGGCTGGCTGCTTCTGAAATCATTCTGATTCGCCAGAACAGCGCACCGCTTGCGGCAATCAGTACCAGCAAAAATACGTCCAGTAAGTTCATCCTGTTATCCTGCCTGTTGAAACAGCGCTGCCAGGGCATCTTTCATGTCCGGGTTGTGCTGATGTGCTCTGGCCAGTGTGAGTAAAGTCCGGCGTAGCGCGGGGATCTGAACTAAATCGGTAAACAAGCCAATAAACAACTGATGCTGATAATTGCCAGCAGCATCGGCTTTTGCTGCAATCTCTAAAAAGCGTTGTGCGGTTAATAAATCCAGTTGAGCATCGTGTCGGGCAGCAATTACGCTCAGTAAATCTATGTCAGGCTGTTTGATGTTGTCGAGGACCCGATTAATACACTGATTAACGGTAGGAGAAAACGTGGGTTGGCTTACCGCACGAAGAAAACCAGGTAACGCGCCAGGTGAATCGCTTGTACTGCATTCAATCGCCTTTTCACAAAAAAACTGTGTGAGTTTTTGTGGCAATGAAACGCACTCAAGGCTGCTTAATAGGGTATCAATGAAGGGTTGGCTGTACTGATCAAGTTGCGAAATAATGGTGTCGGCTGTAGCGTCACTTACGTCTATGACCGCATCGGCGATGGCCTGCACGGGCAATTGTTGCCAGTCAATTACACTGGGGGTCTGCAAATAATGCAACACGTTTTCAACTCCCTGGTGTTTTGGATCATTCAACAGATGCCGTGTGAGGGCAGAAAACTGCGCCATTTGCTGCTGGCCCGGGGTAAAGGTATATGGGTTGTCAGGCAGTTTCTCCTGCTTGCCTTCGCCGGTAATCTGATTGCCCAGCGCGTCAACAATGATCTGCAAAAAATGATTGCGAGAAGCCTGAATTAATAACCCTTGTTCATCCAATGGCAATTTTACAAACCAAATGTAGCGATGAGCATGCTTATTGGTTTTCCAAAATACCACGGCGAACCAGGCGTGTTGTTGTCGGGGATGAGGAGGGCATATTTTTCCGTTCTCAATATCCAGAAAGGTTTGCGAATCGAC
>NZ_JBLBUE010000041.1:0-25343 GCF_047290655.1 Alteromonas sp. AMM-1
ATATCAACATAAACGTACTGGGCTCCAATCGCGTTGAAGACCTCAACGATGGCAAAATTGATGTTGCCATTCGATTCAGCACATCCAGTAGCCATTTATACAAACCGTCGTTGGTGGTAGAGCAAATCGGCGATAATCCGGTGTTTCCGGTGTGCGCTCCGTCGGTTGCAGACCGCATATCCGATCGGCATACTGCAACCCACCCAATAGACCTGCTATCGGCCAGGCTATTTAGTCTTGCCCATGAAAATAAGGTGAATTGGGAAACCTGGTTTGAACATGCCCGGGTGGATATTCATCACGTCGAACTGAATAAAACCGAAGTAACATCCAGCGATCTGGCGTTAAGTGCCGTGCTAGCGGGGCATGGCATTATGCTGGCATCCGACATTATGGTTGGCGAGTACCTGAAATCAGGACAATTGGTGATCCCGGTGGATTTTCCGCATCCGATAAGCTGGAAAGCCCATTTGGTGTACTTAAAAAACTCACCCAAACACAAACGAATCAAGGTATTTTGCGACTGGATAAAAGCGCAAATGCCGTTTGAGCGTTAGGGTATTAATGGTTGTTGATGTGAGCTAGTATTTGCCGAATGAGGTTTTCGTCAAATGTAGTACTTCGTTCAGTATGTGCATCCAGCTTTTAAGTAAATGGATAGTACTCACCATTATTCACAATGGCAGTGGGCTGCTATAAATTTGATGGAATTGACCTAGGCGTCCTAAAAGTAGCCTGCCAACAGGACGTGGCAGGCTATGTCCGGCAACCCGCGAGCGGGCTACCCTTCCCAAACGCTATAACTATGACTATTACAATGGCTATGGCGCTGCACGCTCGCCAGCCAATAACGCATCCAGTGTTTGCTGGTCGAACACGGTATTTTGCTGGCGATCGAAAATACCAGAGTTCAGCTCGTCCAAACTGCCGTTATCCCAATAGAAGGGGAGTAATCCATTGCGAAGTGCGGCTTCTACCACGTACTGGTGATAGTAGGCGCGACTGTCTAAATGCTGTTGCAGATCGTCGCCGGTGAGGTTGGTGCGGCGCATGGCAGAGAATTCACCCAGCACTACCGGGATCCCCATATCCACAAACTGTACCTTCATTAAAGCAAATTGTTCTTCCAGTAAGCTTTCATCGCCAAAGGTGGCATTGCGTTCAGGTTGCGTGGTGGAATGATACGCGTCACCCCAGAAGTAAAACTGCTTGCCCCAGCTTTCGTCTTCGCGCATCAGCGTAAACTGGTAGGGGGTGTAAAAATGCACTTCGGCCATCATACGGTTAGTGAGGGTATCTACCGGCATGTGGGTCCACAGGGCATGGGTTTTTTCGATATCGGTAGTGGGCCCTTGTACCACTAACGTGCGGTAAGCGTTTTTACCGCCGGTTTCGCGCACCGCATCCACAAACGTTTGGTGATACGACAGCAGCACTTCCATTTGGTTAGCGTCTTCTACGGCAGGCTCGTTGGCACTGCCAAACAGTACTTTTTGATCGAAGTCTCGCAATTTGGTGGCGATTTGTTGCCAAAATGCGCGTTGTTTGGCATTTACGTTGTCTTGTTGTTCAGTGGTTACATTGTTTTCCAGCCAACCGCCGTCCCAGTGAATGTTAACCAGTACATATAAATCCTGTTCTACGCACATTTGTACAACCTGATGCACTCGCGCTAACCAGGCATCATCGATTTTGGCGGTGTCCTGATTGGCGTATTGGTCCCAGGCAAGGGGAATGCGAACCGCATTAAACCCGCTGTCTTTCACCAGCTTAATCAGCGCGGCTGATACTTCGGGATTGCCCCAGGCGGTTTCGCCGCCGGTGGCTTCCATGGTGTTGCCAATATTCCAGCCCAGCCGGATGTCGCTAGCGATTTGCAAGGCATCTTTATCCATACCCGACAGGTCGGCAGGCTGTGGGCTGGTATTGTAATCCGGGTAGCGTGTATCTGGCGTGTTACCGTTGCCAGGATCGGTTGGTGTGGGTGTGTTGGGAGTAGGCGGTGTTTGCGTGCTTGCTCCGCCGCCTCCGCAGGCAAACAGAAACAGGGAACACAGTAATATCAAACAACGACAACAGGTCATGATTCAGGCCTCTGACTATGTTAGTAGCGGTTCACCTTGTTATGTGTTGTTAATGTGAATTCGCTCGTTTAATTGAGGCACACAGAGTATGCAATGCAAATGCGGAAAAATACCCGCAGCCCGCGAAATTCCTGGCACTTTGCAAATAGTGTTAGTTTATTTGTGAAGAGTGTTAGTGCGGCTGGGCGGGTAAACGTGCTGCTTAAAGTATTTGGGTGTGCAGCCGTATTCTTCTTTAAACAGCTTGTTGAAATAAGAGATATTCTTATAGCCCACCGTATAGGCAATATCAGCTATGTTGCAGTTGTCTGATTCGGTAAGCAACCGACTGGCCTCAGCCAGTCGCAGTTTGTTCAAGTAACTGGTGAAGGTTAAACCCAATTCGGCTTTTAACAGTTCATTCATTTTGGTGCGATTAATACCCAGTGCACTCACTGCCATGTCCATGTTTAACTCGGGATGTGCAAAGTGCTCTGCAAGGTAGCGAATGATGGTATCGCTGGGCGTGTTGCGATGTGGCGCAAGCGAGAGTTGCTGATAGGCAACCAGCGGACGTTCGCTTAATATTTTGTGCTGTAAACTCTGTACCAGCGCCTTGCCATGGCCATGAAAAAGCCAGCCCGCATATAACAGCCACAACAGGACAAGCAGAGCTGCTGTAAAATACAAATAATCCCAGTCTTCACCGTTGAGGGTAAGGGTGTTAATTTGCACCCTAATCGTCTCGTTTATCGGGCTTTGTGCTGTGGTGCCTAATTGAATTTTTGCCACTTGGGCCAGGGAATAGCCGTCGTCGGCGAGATTAAGCTCAAACATTTGTAACCACCAGGCAGGCAGAGCCATGTCGGTGAGATTAACAGACACACGTTGCCATTGTTTGCTGCAATTAAAATAGCGATGCGGGGCGCGGTAGGTCAGGTAGTTATTCAGCTGGGTTATTGTGGGGTCTACGGTATAAACCAGCAGAGCAAGCACGCTGTCAGTTGAACATTTTACATTGAACGAAAGATATTGATAGGCGCGCAGATCCCGGTGAATACGTTGTTGCTCTGGATCGCTGAACACCAGCGATACCGCAGTATAAGGCCGGGTAAGTACCTCTGATAAGCGCAATTCAGCGTCCAGCAAATAACTGTCGTCATGAATAATGGCAACCGAATTCCCGCCGTCGTATTGGTCGGTGTCAGTTTCACTAAACCACTCCATTGTGCTGCTGTGCCTTGGCATCAGTGGATTGCTCAAAAACGTGTGATCAAGGGCAAGTAGCACCAGTGCTACACTTGCCCCAAGCAGCATAAGCAGGCTGTACAAGGCTTGCTTGTAAAAGCTAATCATTTTCGCACGTTCTCATTTACAGGCGGCTCTATACCAAATACGTTATCTGGACCGAACCTGAATGGTTGCAGGGTTCAGTTGTGGACTGGTTGCCGTCACTGTAATGTTACCCATTTCAGCTTGTTCGCTTTGAATAATTACCAGAACTTTGCCGCTGAAAGCGTTGCGCTGCTGCGACACAAATGGCGTGAAGTCAGTTGAGTCGCCATTATCGGTGGCTATGATGCGTCCGGGGCCGGCAATGGAAAACGCGACGTTATGGGTGGCTGTGGGTACTATTCGCCCCTCTGCATCAACTATATCTGCAGTAATAAACGACAAATCGATGCCATCAGCATTGATCACACTGCGATCGACAGACAACCTGATACCAGCAGCTGGCCCGCTGGTTTCCACCTTATCATGCGCCCAGGGTTTGCCGTTTTTATAAGCCACTACTTCAACAGTGCCGGGTGTGTAACGAATATCGTCGAAGCGCAAACGGTACTCCAATGGCGCTTTTTTCTTGCGTCCTTTCGACTGCCCATTAATAAATAGCTCGGCTTCATCGCCAGAGGTGAACACGTGAACAGGCGTAATTTCGCCCTCGCGCCCTTGCCAGTTCCAGTGGGGTAACAAATGCGCCATGGGTAAATCAGCCCGCCACTGGCTTTGGTATAAATAGAAGCGATCTTTTTTAAAGCCTGCCAAATCAATCATGCCGGAGTAGGAACTGCGTGCTGCATAATAGGGTGTGGGTTCGCCAATGTAATCAAATCCATTCCATACAAACTGACCCGCCACATAAGGGTGAGTGTCGATATAGCGAAATACTTTGTCGGCGGATGAGCCAAAATCCACGGCATGTAATTCATAACTGCTTACCTGATGAATACGGGAATCCCCACCGCGGCCATCACGCACGGGCGCACTGATGTCCGGGCTAACCGGAAACAGGTATATTCCCCGCGAACTGAATGCCGATGCCGTTTCGCTCGACAATATAACTTTATCCGGATGGGCCTCGTGAAATGCCGGGTAAGATGGCGGTGTGCGAATGCGGTTTGTGCCTTCAAATTCAGGTGCCTGGCGAATACCTTCTCCCTGATAATTCAGGCTGATTAAATCCATAGCGGCGCTGAACGGAAAATCGGCTTTTGCCCAGTTCATCGATGCCGTCACCGGGCGGGTGGGATCTTCACTTTTCACTATCGCTTTTAATGCCAATGCTACATCGGCACCCGCCTGATCGGTGTATTGTTCACCCACCTCATTGCCGATGTACCACATGATCACCGACGGATGGTTTTTATCCCTGCGCACCACCGCGCGTAAATCCTGCTCGTGCCAGTCGGCAAAAATCAGGTGAAAATCAAGCGGGGTCTTTTTCTTGTACCAACTGTCAAAGGACTCATTTAATACCAGGATGCCCATTTTATCGGTTAGGGAAAGGAGTTCTGGTGCGGGTGGGTTATGCGCCATACGGATGGCGTTAACCCCCATTTCCTGCAATATCTGTAACTGGCGTTCAGCCGCTCGCACATTAAACGCTGCGCCTAGTGCACCTAAATCATGGTGCTGATTCACACCTTGCAGCGCAATGTGTTCACCATTAATAAAAACACCTTTATTCGGATCAAACTGTAAGTCGCGAATACCAAAAGGCGTGGTGTACTCGTCGAGTACACGTCCGTTTTCTTTGCTTTCTGTAATCGTGGTCACGAGTGCATAGCGGTGGGGTGTTTGCTGTGGCACAGGGCCCCACAATTTGGGATTCGCCAGTGTGGTTAAGGCAGAGGAAATAGAATGCTTGCCAGCGGGTACCGTTACGGCCTGAGGTGCGAGTGTTACCGCAGGTGATGTGCTTAATTCATCAGTGATTGAGAGTTCGAAAATGGCATGTTGAATATTCACCGTTTGCGCCGAAGCGGTGTTGTTGGTGACTGACGTTGTGATGGAAATATCTGCCTTGCTTGCCGACACCTGCGGCGTAATTACCTGGGTGCCCCACTGGCTCACGTGAATGGGCGCAGTTTTTTCCAGCCACACATTGCGATACAGCCCGGCTCCCGGGTACCAGCGCGACGATTGAGGCGGATTGTCTACACGAATAGCTATTTGGTTCACACCCGATTTCAACAGATAGGGCGTGAGATCCAGTTGATAAGAGCTATAACCGTAAGGCCAGCCGCCCACCAGATGGCCGTTTAACCACACCATTGAATACGACATCGCGCCGTCGATATGCAGGTAAATTTGCTTGCCCGCATCGTCATTGGATAGCGAAAACTGCTTGCGATACCAGGCGACACCATGGCTGGGTAAGCGTCCCATACCCCCACCCACTTTGGGGTTGTCGCCGGTGTAAAATGGGCCGGCAATTGCCCAGTCGTGAGGCAGGGTTACAGCCTGCCAGTTGGCATCGTTATAGTCTGGCTGCACAAAAGGGAAGTCCTCGCCAGGGTTACCGGCCGGACGCGTATGGCGTTTTTCGCGATCCGCAATAAACGCGTTGCCTGAAGGAAGGATCCAGGGTTTAAGCACATGCTGCTGACTCGCTACAGACACTGCATCAGTGGGGCGGGTATCCGCAGCCTGGCTATCGTTAAATCCCTCAATGGCCGGCCGCGTGTCATACTGCAGCGCATCAGGCTGCTGGTTGTCAGCATAGCGGAAAAAGCGCCAGTTGCTGTTTAAGTCTACACGTTCGCGGGGGCTGGCACAGACACCGGAAATGGTTAGAATTGCTGCGCAAACAACCAGCCGCACAATAAACGTGTAAACAGACATGCCTTGTTCCTTATTAACATTTGTAATACAAGTTGCCAATATACAGGCATGCTGTTTAGATAAAAGGCAATTGCAGATTAAGTAATTGCATTACGAAATTTCTGAAGCCTGCATGTTACCCATGGCACTAACGGGCAGGGTAACCTTAGGTTTTACTGGCCCAATACAAAACGGAATACACATTATGACCTACCGCTGGGGCGTGATTGGCCCGGGTAATATTGCCCAAACCTTTGCCGATGCCTTGAACGTGTTACCGCAAGGAGAGCTGTACGCTGTGGCAAGCAGAAATGCACAACGTGGGCAGGATTTTGTGCTTAAAAATGGCGCAAAAGTACTGCACAGCAGTTATCAGGCACTCATAGACGATCCGAAAGTTGACCTGGTGTATATCGCTACGCCTCACAGCCATCACTACCCTGTGGCTCGTGCCGTGCTCGCTGCTGGCAAACACTTGTTGCTGGAAAAGCCGTTAACAGTGAATGCGGCGCAAACCCGGGAATTGGTTAAATTGGCTGAGCAAAATAACTGCGTATTTCAGGAGGCGTTGTGGAGTCGCTTTATGCCGTGTTTTGCCAAAGTAAAAGCCTGGATTGAGCAGGAGCGTATCGGAAAATTGCAGTATATTACCTCGCAAATTGGCTTTGTATTTAACGGCGAGCCGTCACACCGCTTGCTTAATCCCGCTTTAGCAGGGGGCAGCTTACTGGATCTTGGTGTTTACAGCGTAAGCATTAGTCAGTATTTACTTGGCGAACACCCGGTAGGAGTGAGCGCACTGGCTACCCCGGTTGGTGAAAAGGTTGATCACAATACCTTTGTTACCCTGCAGTATGACTCCGGTGTGGTAAGTCAGTTTGTGAGTACGATTGATGCGCACTGTAGCAATGTAATGACCATACATGGCAGTGAGGGATATATCCATGTGCCCGGACGCTTTTGGGAAGGCAATGCTTGTAGCCTGTTTGTAGACGGTGCTCCGATTGACAAATCCTTTGAAACTCAGCAGTTTACCCATCAGGCCAACGGCTTTGAATATCAAATTGCCGCCACTATGCAGTTAATAGGGGGGAGTACACTGAGTGACAAACGAATGTCCCATGCCGATAGCATTGGCGTAATGGATACACTCGACCGTATTCGCCATGCCCTTGGATTGCATTACAGCAGTGAGATTGAAGCATTGTAATTTGCAGTATTGCACAAGATAAAAAAAGCCCGGCGCTTGGGGTCAAATCAAGGCCGGGCTTGCAAAACGCATATGATGCGAGGTTTAGCCTTCCATGTGCTCCAGTTCTTTGCCTTTGGTTTCATGAACCAGTTTTACTACAAAGAACACCGACAACAGGGCAAACAGAGCGTAGAATCCATAAGCACCGGCCAGTCCAATACCTGCTAACAGCATGGGGAAGGTATAGGTGATCACAAAGTTAGCACCCCATTGCACCAGTCCGCTTACGGCTAACCCAGAGCCGCGAATTTGGTTCGGGAACATCTCACCCAGCATTACCCACATCACCGGGCCCCACGACAGGTTAAAGAAGAATACATACAGGTTGGCTGCAACCAGCGCGGTTGTACCCCAGTCGCCCAATATTAACTTGCCATCATCTGACTGGCTGGCATTCAAAAACGCAACCACCATTACCGACAACGTAACTGCCATGCCAATGGAACCCCATTTCAGCAGTGGTTTTCGGCCAATTTTGTCTATTACCAATAATGTGATCACGCAGGCAGCAATACTTATTGCGCCACTTAGTACGTTAATTAGCAGAGCGTCTGACTCTGAAAAGCCAACTGCTTGCCACAATACTGCGCCGTAATAAAACACTACGTTTATGCCAACCAGTTGCTGGAATGTTGCCAGGCCGATGCCTACCCACACAATTGGGCGAATCTTACCGGTTGCTTTTTCCTTCAAATCTGACAAGCGAGGCTGGTGGTCACTGGCAAGCGATTGTTTTATTTCTGCCAGTTTACGGGTAGCAGCTTCACTGCCTTGCAGCTTAGTCAGTACACTGGTTGCTTTGTCAGTTGCGCCACTTGATACCAGGAAGCGCGGACTTTCCGGAATAAACCACAGCATAATGAAAAACAAAAATGCCGGGATCAGCTCAATCCAGAACATCCAGCGCCAGGCTTCGTAGTTCATCCACAGAGTATTAGTTGAACCGGCAGCTTCACCAGCAAGTAAGTAGTTACTTAAAAAAGCTGCGAACAGGCCGCTAATGATCGCGATCTGCTGAATACTTGTTAGCATGCCGCGGTAGCGAGCAGGGGATACCTCTGAAATGTAGGCGGGCGCCATTACCGATGCAGCACCTACTGCCAGGCCACCTAATACACGGTAAATTACAAACTCAAAAGAAGATGTAGCAATACCTGAACCCCAGGCACTCACTATAAATAATACAGCGGCAACGATTAACAGGGTACGACGGCCATACTTGTCTGCGAAGCGGCCAGCAAAGAAGGCACCTACTGCACAGCCAAGCAGCATACTGGATACATTGAATCCGGTGCCTGCACTGGCTGAGTTAAAGGCTTTTTGCAAGCCATCCACAGTACCGTTTATTACGCCACTATCAAAGCCAAACAAGAAGCCACCAATGGTAGCCACAACACTAATGAATACCACAAAGGCAATGTTGTCATTGCTGGTGGCAGAAGGAGTAGAAGACATCGTGCTTTCCAACATGATTATGGCTCCAGGTACGGATCGATGGTCACAATAGTGCCATCCGGGTTATACGTCAGTTCGGTCATCTTCACGCTGCGCAGGTGGGTTTGTCCGCCCGACAAAGAGCTGTCGTGATAGAACAGATACCATTTGCCTTTAAACTCGGCGATGGAGTGGTGATTGGTCCAGCCTAAAACCGGCTTTAAAATCACGCCCTGGTACGTAAATGGGCCATAAGGGTTGTCGCCCATTGCGTAAACGATTTTATGTGTGTCGCCGGTGCTGTATGAAAAGTAATATTTACCTTGGTATTTGTGCATCCACGCGGCTTCAAAGAAACGTCTGTCATTGTCGCCTTGCAAAATTGGAGAGCCGTCTTTATCGAGGATCTCTACTTCTCTTGGGGCTTCTGCATACGACAGCATGTCGTCAGCCATTTTAGCTATACGCGGTTTTACCGCTGGTGCATCGTCAGCCGGATACACGTCTTGCGGGTTATAAATGCCACCTTCATAACGCTGTAACTGACCGCCCCAGATACCGCCGAAGTACATGTAGTAACTGCCGTCATCGTCTGCAAACACGGTAGGATCCATGCTGAAACTGCCTTCTATGGGCTCAGGCTGCGGCGTAAACGGACCACTTGGTTTGTCGCTGGTAGCAGCGCCAATATGGAACACATCATTTTTGTCTTTTAACGGGAAATACAAATAGTAAGTACCGTCTTTATAGGCGGCGTCGGGCGCCCAAAGCTGGCGGCCAGCCCATGGAATATCTTTCACCGAAATGGCGACGCCGTGATCGGTAACCTCACCACCTACTTCGTCCATTGATAGCACGTGATAGTCGCGCATATCAAAGTGATCGCCATTGTCGTTTTCCGGAATGCCGGCTTCGATGTCATGCGAAGGATAGATATACAAACGGCCTTCAAACACATGAGCCGACGGATCGGCCGTATAAATATGGCTAACCAGTGGTTCTGCCAATCCGCTTTTGTCTTTGCTCATTGTTGCGGAGGCTGATTCCGGTTCCTGAGTATTACTGGCCGCAGTATCATTTTGTTTTGCTGGCCCGCAGGCACTTAACAGCATTGCCGATACTACGGCAGATAACGTCATTTTATAAGAATGTTGAAACGTCACAACACGCTCCCTGAATGTTTATTGATGACAGCTTTGCATGATGCAGGGATACAAGACGTTGGGCAATGTTATCAGCCTGTAAAACAAGAAAAAGATAAACAGGAACCGAATAACATAAAATTTACAATACGACGGTGTGTTTTTCAGCGCATTTTGATGATTAACAGGCTGGCTATTGTTTCAGGGTTGATTGCTTTTTAACCATGCCCGAAAGCCGAAAAATGTGCTAGTATTCGCGCCCGCATTTTGCAAGGCTCAGTTGGAGTGTTTGTGAATATGGGTGGACGTTTCAAATTCAGATGAGAGATAAGCATAGTGTCAGATTTAAAAAGCAGTAGGGAACAGATTGGCAGTCAAGCCATTAACCGGTGTATTTCCGTCGCTCCAATGCTCGACTGGACCGATCGCCATTGCCGTTACTTTCTGCGTTTGATCTCGCGTCACACTCTGCTCTACACCGAAATGGTAACAACCGGCGCGATTATCTTTGGTAAAGGCGACTACCTTGGTTATAACCAGGAAGAACACCCTGTTGCCGTACAATTGGGCGGCAGTAATCCGAATGACATGGCGCGCTGTGCAGAAAAAGCCCAGGCCTACGGTTATGACGAAGTGAATATTAATGTTGGGTGTCCTTCAGATCGGGTAAAAAATGGTAGTTTTGGTGCCTGCTTAATGGCACAGCCTGACGTGGTAGCTGAATGCGTGAGTGCCATGCAAAAAGCCGTTGATATTCCGGTAACGGTGAAGTGTCGAATCGGTATTGATGACATGGACGAATACGAGGATTTCAGCAGGTTTATCGACGTAGTCGCTAATGCCGGCTGTGATACCTTTATTGTGCATGCCCGAAAGGCATGGCTGAAGGGCTTAAGCCCAAAGGAAAATCGCGATATTCCGCCGTTAAATTATCCACGGGTGTATCAGCTCAAACAGGCATATCCCGATCTCACAATAGAGATTAATGGTGGCATCACTACCCTTGAACAAACCGACGAACATCTGCAACATGTAGATGGAGTAATGATAGGGCGTGAAGTGTACGCCAATCCCTATATTCTGGCGGATGTAGATAAGCGCTATTATGGCGATAACGCTACAGTGTTGAGCCGTGAAGCCATTGTGGCTGCCATGCAAACTTACATTGATCGTCAGGATATGCCGTACTTTAAACCCTGGCATGCAGTGCGCCATATGTTGGGGTTATTCCAGGGGCAGCCAGGCGGACGTGTGTGGCGTCGCTATCTGAGTCAAAATGGCACGGGAAAACAACCGGATCCCCAATTGCTAACTAATGCATTGGCTGCAATGCAGGAAACTGCTCAGCGAGCTAATGAGCATCAACAGTCTTTAATTGGTTAATTTAACCATGCAGTTGGTCATTTTTACTAAAAAGTGATTTGCGTGTTTTTTGTTCAGTTTGAAGTGTTTAGTTTCAAATTTAAATTCAGTAGTTAAAACAATCGGTTAAAAATAAAAGACGATCTGGCACAGGTTTCGCAAATATGTTGGCAACATAGACATTGTTCAACTAAACGAAGAGGAAACCACCATGAAAGTAAAATCAATTGTTATGACTACAGTAGTTGCGTTAGGTCTTGCTGTAAGCGCCCAGGCGAATGCGGAAGAGTCTGCAGTTCAGCGTTTAATGGGTAGCTTAATTGCAAACGCTGTGTCGGTAACACAGGCTGAGATTGCAACGGAAGTGCAGCAAAACATTGCTAATACCACTTACCATTTGTCGTTAACTGATTTGCCAATAGGTAAAGTATCAGTAACAGAAATTGCATCAGTATCACAAAGCAAGGAAGACAACTCGATTGCTGAGTAGTGGAGCGAGCGCGCATGATGTATTCGCAACCATTACTGATTAGCTATGTACTGTTTTTGCCAGTGTTGATATTTAGTTTCTTTGCGTTTTTACTGTCTCTGGTGAAAACCGTGAAGCAAAAAATAAAGCCATATTTTGCAGGCAAATCAAAGCAGTTTCGAAGGAACAGGTAACCGTAATAACGTTACCTGTTTTTGTTTGTGCTGCGGGTGTAATTTTACAAGGTATTGCTGAAATGTGGTTTTCTGGCCAATTCGCAATTCGCAATTCCATACTCCCTACTGCCAACTCCCATTTATCGATTTATCTATTCCTAAATCGTTTTTTCCAGATCACGACACTTGTTTACCTGCTGATGAAGCCGCTTAACAGTATGCTCATTACGTGGCCCTACATGTCATCGCATTACTATGCCGTGATCCTGACTAAACTTTTGTGGTTAAATTGACCAATGATGTGGTGTATTTAACCAATAGTTGAAAATCATATAAAAGGAGAAATGAGTTTCATACCCGTGACTTATAGAATAAGTGGTTTAAAACAATGGTTTATTTTAATTTAAAAAGCTGGCACAGCTTTCGCTATAAGTAAAGTGTAAGCAAATGAACTACTCACTTTTAAACGGAAAAGGAAATTATTATGAAACTTAAATCAATCGTTGTTACTTCAGTTATCGCGTTAGGCTTGTCTATGAGTGCCCAGGCAAATGCAGATGAATCAGCACTTCAGCGTTTAATGGGAAGCCTGATTTCCAGTGCAGTAAGCACCGCGCAGGCAGAAATCGCAAACAGTGTGGAACAAAATATCGCTAACGTTACTTACAATCTGTCATTGTCTGATGCGCCAGTTGGCTCTGTGTCAGTAACGGATCTGGCAAAAGTAGAAGTAACGGAAGATACCGACTCTGCTGGCGAGTAAATGCAGGGGAATTACTGATGTTCGCACAGTCATTACTCATCAGCTATGTGCTGTTTTTACCGGTCATCAGTTTTAGTGTATTTGCTTTTGCACTATCGCTGGTAAGCACAGTAAAACAAAAGATCAGGCCGCATTTTACGTATCATGCAGGCTGTCCGGGAAACTCCCGAAGGTACAGGTAACCGTCAAACGTTACCTGTTTTTTTTTGCGTTATCAGCCTGTAAAACAATAGCTAAATCACTCACCATGTTTTATCTCCCTGCTGCTTCGTAACGAACTGTGTTGCATTTTCCACTTAATATCATTTTGACCTTATTTGGCATGCTCCGAAACTATGGTGGCGTATATGACTAACCTGGTGGTCAATTTGACTAAACAATGTAGATAATCTGATTGAGTAACTATGCCAATATCAAAATAATAAATAAAATGCTATTGAAATCAATTGTTTAAAAGTTGGCACGTGAATTGTAATCACTATAGCAAGCGTTAGTAAATTTTGAATGAAAGCAAACTGGAGGCAACACCATGGGAATGTTCACAAGAATCAATGACATCATCCAATCAAACATTAATGCACTGCTGGATAAAGCGGAAGATCCAGAAAAAATGATTCGCCTGATTATTCAGGAAATGCAAGAAACGCTGGTGGAAATCCGTAGTTTAGCGGCTAAGCACCTGGCAGAGCAGAAGACACTGAATCGCCAGTTGGAAGCGCTGGATAAACAAGCTCAGCACTGGCAGGAAAATGCTGAATTAGCAGTAAGCAAAGGCAAGGATGATTTAGCTCGCGCAGCCTTGGTTGAGAAACAGAGCATTGAAGCGAAAAAAGCCGCACTGGAAGCACAACTGACTCACCTCGACGAGATCCTGGTGTCAGTACAGGACGACACGGCTCGTTTGAATGAAAAACTCAACGAAGCCAAAGCTAAACAGAAATCGTTGTTGATGCGCCGTGAATCTGCCGTTGTGCGTATGCAGGCAAAACAGGCAACACACAGCGACAAAATGGAAGGTGTTATGGCCCGTTTTGAACACTACGAACAGCGCGTAGACGAGCTGGAAGCCAAAGTGGATGCCTATGATTTAACTGCATCGGAGCCGAAGCGTTCGCTGCAAGCTGAAATTGATGCACTAAAAAAAGATGATGATATCGAAAAAGCGTTAGCTGAGCTGAAAGCCAAGAAAGTGGCTTAACGCCCGATATCCGGTCCGGCGGCTTGCCGGGCCAACACCCTGACAAATTACTGAGGATGTAAGCCATGAAAACGATTTATGACAACGACAGAGTTACCCGGGACCTTAACCGCGCCGTGATTTCAGGTGTGTGTGCAGGCGTAGCGCGTTATTTCAGCGTAGACCCGGTTTGGGTTCGCGCAGGCGCTGCACTGGGACTGATTTTCGTGCCAATGATTACGTTACCGGCTTACATCGCAGCCGTTGTATTGTTGCCACGGAGGTCGTAATGAAAAACCTGATCATCGCGGTACTCATTGCGGTGTTGTTGAGTAAACTATTAGGTGGCATTGCCGCCGACTGTTTCGATTTGCACTTAGTGATGGGCGACGACTTAATTAGTGGTTCATTGGAGTGGATTATTATGGCTGGTGTATGTGTATTGTTGATTGTGGTGGGCTTTATTGTTGCAATGAGTATTGCTGCCGCTATTGGAATAGCCGTGGTGGCAACATTGGGTGCACTGGTGTTTGCTGGAGTAGGTGTATTTTGGCCAGTATTGCTTATAATTGGTGTAGTCATGTTGCTGGGGCGAAATAAAAACCCAGTAGCACATTAAAAGCCGAAAAAACGCGAAATGCCATAACCTGGTTATTATCGCGAAGCATTTTACATTAAAGGCGTGAAGCAATAGCATAGGCGCCCAATTTTTTAAAAGAGGCAGATACTGCCTCTTTGATTTTCCGGCAGCGAATAAGGATTTTTATGAAACAGTATCTCAATGCAAAGTCCGTTGGCTTTACCGCAATCATCCTCATTGTTGTTTTCTGGCTGATAGGTATGTACTGGAGTTTTGAGCCGTCGACCTTTAATGTGAGAGCCAATGCTAAAGCGCAATTCGATACTACCAACACCAGCGGAGTGCCTGCAGATGTGCCAGGGTATACCGTTACCGCCACAATGATTACGGTAGCCGGTACGCTGATGGACAAACCGGGCGGCTATTTATCTAATGATGTAACTCCCCCATCGGTTTTCCTCGACAACATCGCAAGCTGGGAATTCGGCGCACTTGAAATGGTGCGTGATATGGCGTTGTCTATGCGCAAGGATTTCAGTCGCTCGCAATCCCAATCACTGGAAAATCCACAGTTAATAAAGGCGCAACCAAAATTCAATATCGACAATCGCAGTTGGCTGTTTCCTTCTGCAGAATCACAATATAAGGAAGCAATTGAGTTTCTTGCCGATTACCGTGATGACCTTGCCGATCCAGATCAGGGGGATGGGCAGTTTTATACCCGTGCTGATAATCTGCGAGAGTGGTTAAAGCAGGTAGAAAAGCGCTTAGGGAGTATGTCACAGCGTTTAAGTGCCAGTGTGGGCAGCGAGCGTGTTAATACCGATTTGGCCGGTGACTCTGCAGCATCTAACTCCACACCTCGCCCCAGTGCCATGCTAACTAAAACCAGCTGGTGGCAACTGGACAACGAATTTTATGAAGCACGCGGCGCAACCTGGGCACTTTTACATTTGTTAAAAGCCGTTGAGGTTGATTTTGCTGACGTGCTGGAGAAAAAGAATGCGTTGGTTAGTTTACGTCAGATAATCAGAGAGTTAGAAGCTACTCAGCAAACTATTTGGAGCCCGATGATTTTAAATGGCAGTGGCTTTGGTATGTTAGCCAATCACTCGTTAGTAATGGCAAACTATATTTCTCGTGCAAATGCGGCCATAATTGAGCTGTCTGAATTACTCAATCAAGGATAAACGATGAAAAAACGTGTATTAGCCGCTGCGATGGGAAGCCTGTTGTTAGCGCCGTTTGCCAAAGCAGATACGTTGCTGGGTATTTATGCCGGTGCGCAGGGCTGGAATACTTCAACTTCGGGTGGTTTTTCTGAAAGCTCTACAGGGAACGCAACCTTTAATTTTGACGACGAAACGAATACCTCGTTTTACATTGCGCTGGAACATTTTGTGCCACTGGTGCCAAATATCAAACTGAACTACACCAGCTTAGACAGCAAAGGTGCTACTGATCTTCAGGCGTCGTTTGAATTTGATGGCAACACCTATGATGCGAATACTAACCTGCTGACAGAAACCAACATCGATACCACTGATATCATTTTGTATTATGAAATTTTTGATAACGACCTGGTGAGTTTCGATATCGGTCTGAATGGTAAATACATCGACGGTACCTTATTTGTAGAAGACGCGGATAGCGGCGAAAATGGTGAAGTATCGTTTAAAGGGATCATCCCAATGGCTTACAGTCGCGTGCAGGTTGGTTTGCCGTTCACCGGCTTGTCTGCTTATGCTGAGGGTAGTTATTTAGCGTTTGACGATCACAAGGTGAGCGACTTTCAGGTTGCGGTAACTTACTCATTTGTTGAAAACCTGGCAATTGATATGACATTGCAGGTTGGCTATCGCGATATTACCGTTGACATTGAAGACCTCGACAATGTGTACGCCGATTTAGGTTACGATGGTGTATTTGCCGGTCTGGAAATTCACTTCTAGTCCATTCAGTAATAAAAAAGCTAATTTTATTCTTTCCAGTTATCAGAAAAACTCATTAGCCTTGTAGCATGCAAATAAGGCTAATGAGTTATGTCAGCAAATTCTAATCAAACAAACGGCGCACCCGGGCCGATTATCAGTGAGCCGCAATGGAACGCCATTACGCAGGCTATTGCCGGGTTAAACGCACAGCAGTTGAGCTGGATAAGTGGTTATCTGGCCGGTTTGGCCGCGTCTGGTCAGGCATTGCCTCAGGCTGCAACTGCCATCGCAGGTGCTCAGGCTGCTGGTGATGCGCCAGTATTAACCATTCTGTACGGTTCGCAAACGGGCAATGCCAAGGGTGTTGCGCAAACATTGCAGGCCAAAGTGGAAGCGGCTGGCATTACCAGCAAACTGTTAAGTATGGCCGATTACAAACCGCGCCAAATCAAAGCAGAAACCCATTTGGCGATTGTGGCCAGTACCCATGGTGAGGGTGAGCCGCCTGATGATGCCATTGAATTACACGAATTCGTCGGCAGCAAAAAAGCGCCCAAGAATCCTGGCCTCAAATACGCAGTGCTGTCTTTAGGCGACTCCAGTTATGAGTTCTTCTGTCAGACCGGTAAAGATTTCGATGAGCGCCTGGCTAGCCTGGGTGGCAAAGCCGTTGTGCCACGCGTGGATTGCGATGTTGATTACGAAAATGAAGCGCAAGCCTGGTGTGAGAAACTGATTGAATCGCTGAAGGGTGATTTTGCGGGTAGCAATACGGCCGTTGCTGTGCAGCAGGGCAGTGCAGTGCAAGCGGTTGCAGCGCAAACTTACACGAAGAAAGCCCCTTATACTGCAACATTGCTCACGTCGCAGAAGATTACTGGTCGTGATTCGGTAAAAGATATCCGTCATATTGAAATTAGCCTGGAAGATTCAGGTATTCAGTATCAGGCCGGTGATGCACTGGGTGTATGGTTTAAGAACGACAGTGCGTTAGTTGAAGAACTGATCGGCTTAATTGAAGCCAATGCCGATGACAGCGTAGAAGTAGACGGTCAGTCGCTGACGCTGGCAGATGCGTTAATGAGTAAACTTGAACTAACGCTAAGCTATCCCGGATTTATTAAAGCCTATCAGGAAGCCACAGGCTCTGAAGCCCTGGCAGCATTGTTGGAAGATAAAGCTGCGTTGCGTGAATACCTGGCCGACAGACAAATTGCCGATATCGTTCGCGATTATCCGGCAGCGGTTGCTGCGCAAGCTTTTGTGAATGCATGTCGCCCAATTACACCGCGCCTGTATTCGATTGCGTCGAGTCAGTCTGAAGTAGAAGACGAAGTACACCTGACCATTGCACACGTTGATTACGACGCGTTTGGTAAACGTCATCAGGGTGGCGCGTCTGGTTATTTGTGTGAGCGTCTGGAAGAAGGCGGTGAAGTAGAAGTATTCGTTGAACCAAACGATAACTTCCGCTTGCCAGCAAACCCGGATACACCAGTGATCATGATTGGTCCGGGTACCGGTATTGCGCCTTTCCGTTCATTTATGCAGGAGCGCGATGCTCAAGGTGCAGAAGGTAAAAACTGGTTGTTCTTCGGCAATCCGAACTTCACCCAGGACTTCCTGTATCAGGTGGAGTGGCAGGCATATGTGAAGAGCGGATTGTTGAGCCGCATCAGTCTGGCTTTCTCACGCGATCAGGCCGAGAAAATTTATGTTCAGCAACGTTTGCTGGAAGAAGGTAAAGACGTGTTTGCCTGGCTTGAAGAGGGCGCGCACGTTTATGTGTGTGGCGATGCAAACCGCATGGCGAAAGATGTTGAAAATGCTCTGCTGGACATCATTAAAACCCACGGTAACAAAGATGATTCGGATGCCAAAGCGTACTTATTGGCTCTGCGTAAAGCAAAACGATATCAGAAGGATGTCTATTAATGAGTGATTCTAAGTCTCCTTTTATTGTAGAAGGCAAACTGGCTGACAACGAGCGTTTGAAAGCCCAAAGCCGTCATTTGCGCGGAACCATTGAAGCCGATTTGAAAGATCCGTTAACAGGTGGTTTTAATGGCGACAACTTCCAGTTAATACGTTTCCACGGTATGTACCAACAGGACGATCGTGATATTCGCGCAGAACGCGCCAAACAAAAACTGGAGCCATTGCACAATGTCATGCTGCGCGCCCGTTTGCCGGGCGGGATTATCAAGCCTGAACAATGGCTGGTTATCGACAAGTTCGCTGAAGAGCACACAATGTATGGCAGCATTCGTTTAACTACGCGTCAGACATTCCAGTTCCATGGTGTATTGAAGCCGCATATTAAATTGATGCACCAAACGCTGAACAAAGCGGGGATTGACTCCATTGCTACGGCCGGTGACGTAAACCGAAACGTACTGTGTACCTCTAATCCAATTGAATCTCAGGTTCATCAGCAGGCCTATGATTGGGCGCGTAAGATAAGTGAGCACTTACTGCCTAAGACCCGTGCATATGCTGAGATTTGGTTGGACGGTGAGCGTTTGGAAACCACTGATCAAGAGCCAATTCTGGGCGACACTTACTTACCTCGTAAGTTTAAAACAACGGTTGTGATCCCCCCGCAAAACGACGTGGACGTACACGCAAACGATTTGAACTTTGTGGCAATTGCTGAAAACGGCGAACTAGTAGGTTTCAACGTACTGGTTGGTGGTGGTCTGGCAATGACGCACGGGGATAAAACAACGTATCCACGTAAAGCAGATGACTTTGGTTTTATTCCTTTAGAGCACACTCTGGCCGTAGCTGAAGCGGTAGTAACCACACAGCGTGACTGGGGTAACCGCGTCAATCGTAAAAACGCGAAAACCAAATATACCCTTGAGCGTGTGGGTGTAGATAACTTCCGCAAAGAAGTTGAAAAACGTGCAGGTGTTGAATTTGCGCCGAGCCGTGCGTATGAGTTTACCAGCCGTGGCGACCGCATTGGTTGGGTTGAAGGTATCGACGGAAAGTTCCACTTAACGCTGTTCATTGAGAACGGTCGTATTCTGGACTATCCGGGCAAAACACTGAAAACGGGTTGTCGTGAAATCGCCAAAATTCACCAGGGCGACATGCGAATGACAGCCAACCAGAACCTGATCATTGCAGGTGTACCCGCTGATCAGAAAGACGCAATTGAAGCGCTGGCGCGCGAGCACGGTCTTATTCAACCGGATATTACTCCTCAGCGTATGGATTCTATGGCGTGTGTGGCATTGCCAACGTGTCCGTTGGCGATGGCAGAAGCCGAGCGATTCCTGCCGGGTGCAGTGGATCAACTTGATACCCTGATGGCCAAGCATGGATTAAGTAACGATAGCGTGATCTTCCGTGTAACCGGCTGCCCTAACGGCTGTGGCCGCGCTATGTTGGCGGAAGTGGGTCTGGTAGGTAAAGGACCGGGTCGATACAACCTGCATCTTGGTGGTAACCGCGAAGGTACGCGCATTCCGCGTATGTACAAGGAAAACATTACTGAACAGGAAATTCTCGACATCCTCGACGATCTGTTAGGCCAGTGGGCCGCAAACCGTCAGACTGGCGAAGCGTTTGGTGATTATGTTGTACGCGCTGACATCATTAAACCCGTGGTAAATTCTGCTCAGGATTTTTATGACTGAACACGAACTCAGCCAGATTAGTCAGCCACTCAGCCTGGATATTTCCGCGGCTGAGCTGGCTGAAATTAATCAGGCACTGGAAAAAATGGATGCATCAGGCCGAATTCGTTGGGCAATGGCCAACTTACCGGGTGAGCAGATTGTGTCGTCGAGTTTCGGCGCACAATCTGCGGTTATGTTGCATTTGCTTACCAAGGAAAGGCCTGATATTCCGGTTGTACTTACCGATACGGGCTATTTGTTTCCGGAAACCTACCAGTTTGTTGATGAACTGACAGAAAAGCTCAATCTGAATTTAAAAGTGTACAGTGCCGGTATCTCGCCTGCCTGGCAAGAAGCCCGCTTTGGTCGCTTGTGGGAAAAAGGCATCGAAGGTATTGAGCAGTACAACAAAATGAATAAAGTTGAGCCCATGCAGCGCGCATTGAAAGAACTCAATGTAGGTACCTGGTATGCCGGGTTACGCCGCAGTCAGGCCGATACACGTCAGCGCCTACCCGTGCTTCAAAAAGCGGGCAAGCAGTTTAAGTTGTATCCCATTATTGATTGGTCTAACAAAGACTTACATTACTATTTAAAAGACAATGGCCTGTCGTATCACCCATTGTGGGAACAAGGCTATGTGTCGATTGGAGACTGGCATACCACTCAGTCGCTACAAGAAGGCATGAGCGAACAGGATACCCGCTTCTTTGGGTTGAAGCGCGAATGTGGTCTTCACGAATTTGGTGACGGTATTTAATCGTCACCTTCTTTCCTGATTGGCTGTTGTTATCGGGTTACTGAAAAATAACGGCCAAATACCTGCTGAATTTCATTCACGAAACTCTCTGACTCATTGCGCGGAATTAATCTGGACAGTTCGGCCCCTACAGACGTAAATCGATAGTAGGTAAGCCAAAGACTGGGTTTGTTTGGCGTAAGTTGTACACTCGATTTGGAAAATTTTAGGATTTGTGTGCTGCCTTTTGCCAGCAGTCCGGTTTCCATTTCGCTTGCATACACCAGTTTCATATTACTCAATGCCAAAATATCGGTAAAAGACAAGCCGTGCTGGGCGAGCACAAAAGTGCCGCTTGTTCCGGGTGTAAGTAAACTCAATAAACCGGGTTTATTGTGAAAGCCAGACAGTATAATTGGCGTTGAATCCTGGTTGCGCTTGCAGGCAAGCTGGCAGGCACGGCTGAACAGTTCGGCATCACGCTGCGTGAGTTTAGTGAGTGTTTCCAGTGTTCTTAACGAAAAGCTCCCAGGGCGCTGTACCTCCACAGCCAGAATTTTTCCCCACAACTCTTGCATGGCGGGTGAAAATATATGCTCAGCCATATCGGCAAAGGCATGAAACCAGTCGGGGTCAAGCTGCTCGGTGCTGCTCTCGGAATACGAAACCCCTAAGGCAATCGACATTATGCTTTTTAGGTTGTTTAGCCGGTTTTGCTCTTTTAAGCGTCTGAAGTTGGCAATTTCATGAGGTTCAAATCCCCGAATGTCCAAAACATGAGGTGTAACTCCAATTTGTGCAAACCAATGAGTAATGCGCTGCTGGAGCGCAGAAGTTGAGGTGCCAGCTGATTGCGCCTTTTTGCGTTCAGTCGATTGAGGCGCGTTAACGCTGGGTTTATTCGGCGATATTCCCTGAGCTAAATGGGGTGGTGCATTTGAAGGTATTTTCATCTATTTGAGCACTACAAAGTGGCGCAGATATGTATATCTGTATTACTTTAGTGTAAAGCGAGATTGCTTTGCAAATTCGCTTTTAGGCGGTAGGATGGGGTTAATGTGTATGAGATGCCAAAGTACTGATGTCAGCGGAATACGATAACGACGAGCTGGTTTTCCTGGATGAAGACAGTCACCAGGAGCTCGATGATAAAAATAAGCGGCAGTGGAATATTCTTATTGTTGATGACGATGAAGAAATTCACACTGTTACCAAACTTGCCCTGTCTGGCCTGGTTGTTCATGAACGCTCTCTGAATTTTCTTCACGCTAGTTCTGGCAAGCAAGCCAAATCGATGCTGGATGAACATGGGCGAGATATCGCTATTCTTCTGCTTGACGTAGTAATGGAAACCGACGACGCGGGGTTAACCGTAGTTGAGTACCTGCGTGAAACGCTGAAGTTACACGAACCACGTATTATTCTGCGCACCGGTCAGCCAGGATTTGCACCCGAAGAGCAGATCATAAAGACCTACGACATTAACGATTATAAAATGAAAACCGAACTGACTCGGGCCAAGTTGCTCACGACGGTCATTTCGTCTATTCGTTCTTATCAGCAAATTCTTACTATTAATCAAAGCCGCCTTGGTTTGCAAAAAATCATCCATTCATCTGCAAACTTATTAGAAGAGCACTCCGTTAAAGGCTTCTGCGAAGGAATAGTGACACAGATCAGTTCGCTGATTGGTCTGGAGGCTGAAGGGATAGTGTGTGCCAGAGCCGGTTCAGTGCTGGATCGTGACGACGACGGCGTCTACGTTTTGGGTGCTGCTGGCGACTACGCCCAGTTCATCAACGAACGAATAGAAGAGCTCCACAACGATTTAATTGTGCACAATGTATCTCGTTGCCTGCAATCCAAAGCGCATATTTTCGACGATGGCGTATCTATTCTGTACCTCAATAGCTCGGGTTTTGAAGCCGCTGTCTATTTAAACTTGTCTCACAGCATCAGTGATCTCGATAAACAGCTACTGGAAGTTTTTTTAAGCAGTATTTCAGTGGGCTATGAAAATGTGTACCTGTTCCACGAGTTAAGAAATGCTGCTTTCAGAGACTGGCTGACACGGCTGCCGAATCGAAATGAATTTATTAAAATTCTGGATACCCATTCGCATGGTGGTGCAGGAAAAGGGTTGTGCGCTGCGTTAGTGGATGTTAATCAATTCTCTGATATCAACGACGGACTTGGTCAGGAAACAGGCAACGAGTTACTAAAAGCGGTAGCAAACCGTTTAAATGAGAGCTTTGGCAGTGATGTCCACAAAGGGCGCATTGCAGCTGACATATTCGGCTTATTAGGGCCTGCTGATGTGGTAACTCCAGAGAAAATCACGGCAGCATTTCAACAATCCTTTACCGCAGATGACCACACCATTCCCCTTAATGTAACAATCGGGTTGTGTGAACTGGATGACAATAAAAAAGTACCGGGCGTTGACCTGTTAAAGCGAACTAATATCGCCCTGAATCGTGCAAAAAAAATACCCACTACTAATTTTGAGTATTTCGCACCTGAAATTGAAGAGCAAACGACCTGGCGTTTGCATTTGATTCGTCGATTGCGTACCGATTTTGCTAACCGTAAACTGGAACTCTGGTGTCAGCCTCAAATTGAACTGGCAAGCGAAAAAATAGTCGGTATGGAAGGACTGTTGCGCTGGCCGGATGGCAGCGGTGGTTACATTTCGCCTGCTGAGTTTGTACCTTTGGCAGAGTATTCAGGGTTGATTGTTGACATTGGTCACTGGGTATTGGAAGAGTCGTGCCGACGCTTGCAGGAGCTCAAGAAATTAGGTTATCCGCACTTACGCGTTGCCGTTAACGTATCTATTCCTCAGTTCCGGGATCCCGATTTTGTGGATAAAGTGAAGCGGTTGCTCACAGAGTACGCGCTGCCACCTAGCTTACTGGAGTTGGAGATCACCGAGAGCGTGGTAATGGACGAGCCGCAAATCGTTATCGATGCATTAACCGATTTGAAAGAGTTTGGTGTCACCATAGCCATTGACGATTTTGGCACTGGCTTCTCGTCAATGAGTTATTTGCAAAAGTTGCCGTTACACCGTTTAAAGGTGGATCGTTCGTTTGTAAAAGACATTGGTGTTGGTGAATCTGCATTAATTGCAGAAACCATTGTAACACTCGGCAATAAATTGGGCTTGGTTACGATCGCCGAAGGCATTGAAAAGCGCGAACAAGCGAATCACATGATCAAATTAGGCTGTGACGAAGCACAGGGATATTTGTTTGGTAGGCCAATGCCGTTTAATCAGTTAATCGACTTCCTCGCCGATCACGACGCCAGTCACGCTTAGCATTTATTTAATTTAAAATACGAGCGAGCTTATTCCGAACAGCGCTGATTTGACTATTCAGCGCTGCCTGATTTTTTTTTAGCCAACGATTGTTTCGTCCGGATGGATGAGGAAACACAAAGGTGTTGTCCGCCGCTGAGCTATTATTAATAGCGTCGGTAATAGAGGCAAATTGCGGCTGATAATAATTCTGTGCATATCTACCCACTAAAATGGTAAGGTCAGGACGAAGCAACGCCCGAATCTTTGCGTGCCAGGCCGGTGCACATTCTGGTCTCGGCGGTGCGTCGCCAGCGTGTTTCTTACCCGGATAGCAAAACCCCATTGGCATAATGGCAAAGTATTCAGCATTGTAGAACTGCTCGCGCGACACATTTAGCCAGTCTCTTAAACGGTCGCCGCTTGGGTCATTCCAGGGCTTATTACTGTTATGCGCAATCAGGCCTGGGGCTTGCCCAATAATGAGAATACGAGCGTTGGGATGGAGTTGAATAACAGGCCGAGGCGGTAGTGGTAAGTTGGACTGGCATAGGGCGCATTGTTGAATACTTGCCAGGGTATGATGGAATGTACCTAAGTATATTTTATTATTCGCATTGGTTGTCATAAAGCTGTAACAAAACTATGTTCTTTAATTGATCAATCGCCAGTATTGCAGTAGTATGAATTTATCGTTAATTACTGGAGAAGTCCCATGCGTAAATTATTAGTAGCTTCTGTGTTGGCCGCAAGTGCTTTCACGGCTAACGCTGAGGCAGGTAACGATAAAGCTTTTGCTTGCATGGATGCCAAAACGTTCGAAATTAACAGCAGCTGCATGGTTGATACCATAAGTAACAACGTGCAATTTAAAGCCGCTCAACAATCTATCGTTGAGGTAGCCAACGCAAACTCGGCAGAGTACGCCATTGCCACAATGACGTTTGACGCTAAAAAAATGACAATTGATATCGTCGCTCACCGGGATGCATTGCTAGTAAAAAATACACTAGCACAGCCGAATCGCTAATTGCTTAAGGCATTGTAAACAGAAAACCGGAGCTTTGTTCCGGTTTTTTTGTTTTGTGCGCCGGGCATGGCGCGTAGTGTTTTAACACTGTTCGACTTACTGTGGTGGTGAGTTGATGACTTGGAGGTGAAAGTCCTCTGCACACCCGGCAAGGGGAAGTGCTAGCCGAACGGCAAGGGTGTTCATCG
>NZ_JBLBUE010000042.1:0-24744 GCF_047290655.1 Alteromonas sp. AMM-1
CACGTCGTCGACGGCTTCCCAGTCGACCTTGGCATTGGCCGCGTCTGAGAGCGCCTGAGCACTGGCGATATCCTCGGATCGACTGCCCGCAACGAGTTTTTGCAACGTTTGTTCTGCTACATTTTCAGACGCTTGCGCCGTTTGCAATGCGGCGAGTGCCAAATCCAATTCAGCCTGAGTACCTAATGCTTTTTCCTTCAGTGTTTTAATGCGGCGGAATTCAAGCGTCTTCTCTTGCGACTGCGCTTTTGCTTTATCAAGTTCGGCCCTGGCTATTTGGAGATCTTCCATGCGTTCACCATTGAGCAGTTTTTCTAAGGCAGATTTAGCCTGGCTTGCCGAGGCCATTGCCTGATTCACTACCAGCTGTTGCCTGGCATTATTCAATGATACCAGCAATTCTCCCTGTTGAACGGTAGATCCTTCAGTAACATGAACAGATTCAATCACTTCAGCAGACGTTGCCCGTACCGATACTCGATCCCGCTCAACAGTGCCGTACACAACACTGGTATCCTGTTGTGAGCACGCCCACACAAATACGCTTAACACGCACATTACAGCAACGCGAGTTTGCTTCATTGGTTCAAACCTTTTCTAAGTAAGACGAATCATCTTTCGGTTTAGTTTAAATTAAATTTAATTTAAACTTGTCTGCATATTGAATCAAGTGGTCTGCATCTAAAAGATGACTAAAAAAGCCAAGCCATTGAGAAGTGACGGTAAAAAGACTTACCAGCAACTATTGGATACCGCAGGAAATTTGTTTGCATTGCATGGATTGGCGTCCACACAAAGTAAGCTCATTGCATCAGAGGCCAATGTTGATGTTGCCCTGATAAACTATCATTTTGGCAGTCGCCAGGGGTTATACCAACAGGCGTTGATCACTGCGCATGCCAGCATTATTCATCTTGAAGACCTGGAAAGTTTGATTAAACGAGAGTCAAACCCCCAACAGCAACTAAAATCCATACTCCACATTATTGTGTCGGCAGCGTTAACTGATGATAGCTGGCATTTCAAACTACTCGCACGCGAGTTCCTGGCTCCCAGCGAAAACCTGCAAATACTGATGACCAAAGAGATCCAGCCCAAGATTCAGATTATGAAACATATCGTTAGCCAAATCAGTGGCATAAAACCAGACGATCCGGCACTCATCCCCATGCTTATCAGCGTGATGTCTCCCTGCTTTGTTATGTTGGTGGCTGGCAACAAGGTGCCGGGCCCATTGTCTGAAATGCGACAACAATCTGTTGAGCAACTCACCGCTCATTTGTACCGCTTCGCGTTAGGCGGATTACTTGCTGTGCGTAACGCAACATAAAGCATCAATCGCTTAGCGCTACAGCGCATAACGTCTGTTTTCAGTGTTAAACAAACCGCATAAACGCTTGTTTATTTAACGGTATCCAGCTGCTTCTGGCAGTTTTCTGCTGCGCGCTTTTTCATTTTCTGGCGACAAGAAATGCAAAAAACACTTGCATCAAATGATACCCTAAGGTAACAATAGAAACCCAAGGGTTACAAATGACAACTCTGGGTATCAAATTCTTGCTCGGTCAAAAAAGGAATGACAATATGGCTTCGACACACGTAAACACATTATCGGTTGCAGACAAAGAACAGCTTTACCTTAACCTTACCGGGAAATGTAGCATTGCACTGGCCTGTTTTTGGGGGTTGCTCAGTGTTGAAAATAGCAGTGTGTTCAGCACAGGTATATTGCACTGGATTTTTGAAGCTAGCTTATTTACCTGTTTGATTGGGCTTATCTTTTTTGCTGTAAAAAGCTGGGCTTTCAAAGGGCAGTTTAATACCAAAGCATTCTGGACCCTGCAATTTGCGGATGAATATACCGACTACGTGTCATCACTCAGCATTCGTCTTGCGTTTATGGTGATGTCCATTGGCCTGATGCTGCTGGTAGTATTCGGCGACGCCCCGTGGCTGTACGAACTGGCAGGTGAATCAGCGTTATTAAATTTTGCGCATATTGTGCTGTCACTTAGCTTTTTGCTGCACGGCGTTGTGGTACTCGTGAAGTTAGCAGGAAACGACAACGATGAATGAAGAATTAGACAATCACATTCACAAATTGCGTCTACAACATAAGTTGTCTCAACAGGACCTGGCTACCGCAATTGGGGTTTCTAGAAAGACGATAAGCACAGTGGAAACTGGCCGCTTTACCCCTTCAGTGGTAATTGCGCTTAAAATAGCCGAGCATTTTAATGTACCAGTTGAGTCTGTATTCGAGCTGAAAAAAGACCAGTAGCCTCAACGCAACACGCTCGGTGTGCTACTGCGGTTCCTAAAAAACAATACGTTATTTCCACACACAGCCATGCCCCGGTCCTACACCGGGGTGTTATCCACATTGGTAAAACACTCGATTATCACTACGTACTAATTCCCCAATATCCTGATCTCCCATTCAGTAGATTCTCTTCTTTTCACTGGCGATACTTCGTGGTGAAGCAAGTACTTCGTTCCACGGTAAGGGCACTGAAAATGGCACACACTCATTTGCAGAGTGATACACCTCCTCAGACTAAGTGGCTGAAAACCATTGCAACCCGCATTCTGTTTTCAGTGGCGAGTGGATTGGCAATAATCACCTTATTTAACCTGGATAACGCCAACCTGGTCGCGGTAAGTGCCATAGTATTTACCGCTAATACGCTGGAGCGACAATGGCATAAATTTGTCGTGCAGGGCTAAAGCGTGTGGGCTGTATTCCTCATCGACGTGGAGTGCAGCCCAATGTTAAAAAGGCTTAGCGCTATCCGAATAGCAATGAATCAGCCACTCATTGCTTATAGTGAGTCGACTTTATTTTTCCTTTCTTCACAGATAAGTTAAATTTTAAATAATTATTTCTACCGTGTTGTCGAAATTCCCACTATTCAGTTGTTGTAGGTATATCAGCAATCCGCTGACATACATAAGAGGACTTAAAATGCGTTATTCACTACTACTTCACAGCAACGAGCCGAAAGACGGGGAAATTAATCCGGAAGTCATAGCCGAATTCATGCGGGCTTTTGATAAGTATGCAAAAGCCTTAGAGCAAGCTGGTGTGTTGTTATCCGCTGATGTACTGCAGCCTTCAAGTGCCAGCACTACCGTGACATTGAAGAATGGCGAGCTACAAATAGAAGATGGCCCCTTTATCGACAGCAATGAACAACTAGCGGGAAATTTTGTTATTGATGTGCCGACTTTAGACGCAGCGCTTGCATGGGCTGAGAAATGCCCAGGCGCACAATATGGTGTAATCGAGGTAAGACCAACAGCCGTTTACTTTAAAGATAATCAATGGCAACCCGCGAATTAATTCAGCAACAAATAGAGCAACTGGCAACAAATGATTATGGCCGGTTGCTCTCCTTGCTCATCAAATACGGTAACGATATTTGTCTGGCCGAAGATGCGTTGCAATTTGCCTTTGCTCAAGCATCAGAGCATTGGAGTAAAAAGGCGATTCCTCGTGTTCCGGGCGCATGGCTCTATCGCGTTGGCGTGAACTATATGTTGAACCGCTTTAAATCCAATGAAGCCAATCATATTGGTATTGAGGTAATTGATTGCGAAGTTGCAGAACCATATATAGAAAAGGCCTTTGAGGATTATCGATTAGGTTTACTGTTCGCTTGCGCGCATCCTGCTATAGACAAAAATGTGCATACACCTTTAATGCTGCAATTAGTGCTTGGTATTAATGTAGAGAAAATTGCCCGTGCTTTTGCCATTCCCACAACGCGTTTGGCGCAAAAGCTTGTGCGAGCAAAAAAGAAATTAAGTGTTAGCAAATTCCCATTCGAGATACCCGAACCGGACACTTTTCCATCAAGAGTGAATGCTGTACTGGCTGCAATATATGGCTGCTATGCCATTGATTGGTTGCAGTTCAATGCAGTTGAGACGAATGAAGATATGGCTGAAGAAGCGCTATTTCTGGCTACTTTACTGGTGAAATTGATGCCAGAACATGCGGAGTCATTCGGACTGGCAGCGCTGTTAAGTATTAGTCATGCTCGCTCAAAAAGCCGTTTTGCAATTGATGGATCCTTTGTGCCATTTGAAGAACAACACACCAACCACTGGAACAAGTCACTACTGCGGCAAGGCGAATACCTAATTCACCAAGCTTTTCTGTTAAAGCAACCTGGCCGCTATCAACTAGAAGCCGCAATCCAAAGTGCCCACTGCCACCGATTAATAACCGGACAAAAAAACTGGGAGCAAATTCAGAATTTGTACACAGGCCTCATTGCCATCGCCCCAAGTCTTGGTGCACATGTGTCGCTTTCTTTGGTGATGCTAAAAAGTCAGGGGGCCTCAGTTGCACTGAATTATCTGGATAACATTGAGCATCCACACAAGTTTCATTTCCAGCCTGCACTATTAGCCTACGCGCAAATTTATGCCATGTTAGATTCTTGTGAGCAAGCTTCCGCGTTTTATCAGCAAGCCCTCGACCTCACAACCGATGTAATCCAACGCGCTCATATCGCCAAAAAGCTGCGTGAATCACAGCGGTGATCGTTGCAAGAACTCAATTGAAATACCCCAGCCTACTGTCATTTTCGATTAGAGCAACCCCGTCTGAACTGTTCAGCATTTACTATCGTATAAGGTGGGTGTAAAGCACATTGCGAGACCAACCAGCGCTATAAAGCAAAATCGCCTCAATACAGTAATTGGTGGCTTCAGTGTAAAACAAACCAGAATACGGACAGACCAACCATGAAAAACCACTTTGCCCTTTTATGCCTGACTATCGCAAGCTTACTTGCGCCTTTTTCGACGCTCGCGCAGGAAACAAATTCACCTTTGGTTCCCCTGCCCTCCCTGGATGACTTTTCCAAGGGCAATGACGGCTGGGCAGTTGGATTGGGCCTGGGTGTGGAATATGAAACCGCTTATGAGGGCTCCGACGAATTCGGATTAGAGATTCAACCGGCCGGTGCGGTGCAGTGGCGTAGCGGCGACAACCTGTACTATTTTGCTGGTGAAGCTTTTGGCTGGCGTGGCCTTCGCGACGACGTCTGGCTGTTTGAAGCCTTACTGGGCTTTGAAGAAGGGCGTGAAGAAGGTGACTCAGATGAAGGCCACCTTAACGGACTAGGTAGTCAGGACGAAGGCTTTCAAGCAGTATTTCAGGCTCGCCGAGCATTCAGCAGTGACTGGCGTTACTGGCTGGTAGGGCGTGTGGTAACGGGCGGTGACGGCAACCTGGGCTTGTTCGGTGTAGGTACTCGTTTTGGTGAGCAAACCGATGGTTCCGGTTCAGAAATTAATTTGGTGGCCGTTTTTCACGACAGCGAATATGCCAATAAAGGGTTTGGTATAAACGATGCGCAATCAGCGGCATCGGGACTTGATGCCATCACGCTAAGCGGCGGATTGCGCTCCATTGGCGTTGATTACAGTTTCCGCCATAACCTGAATGAACACTGGCAACTATACGGTGAGGCACTGTTCGAATATTACAGCAGTGAAGTGCGTAAGAGCCCTATCGCCCGTAGCGACTATGAAACCGAAGTGGGTGTTGGTTTTATTTACTTGTTTTAAATGCCGGGCAGGTTTTACCGGTGCTGACTGTTTCTGTATCTGAAAACACGGAATGGCGTGTCATATCTTACCTGACTGTCAGCACCAGGTAGTTCACGACAACGTATTACAAACATAATCGATGGTTTTTAACAATGAGCGTTAGTTATAAATAGCTTAACTTTTAATCGCATTTAACCAACCATCTTTATCAGTCACCTATGAGATTTTCCAGCCAGTCTATGAACTTAACGTTGTGTCGGTTACAACGAACTGGTTTATCTGGAATGTAGTAACAAAGCGCTGAATCAACAGCTTTTGTATGCAGTTCTGTGAGTACGCCTGCTTTAACGTAACCTTTCACGAGTGTGGCAGAGCAAAACACCAACGCATTTTCAAGCAGTGCCTGTTGGATACCAAATAGCTCCTGATCAAATGTTTTGACTGTTACAGGTTTATTCTGCAAGCCATTAAGCTCAAGCCAAGCGTTCAAAGGCACCTTTGGCAGCTCATTATTTTTCCATTCCGTTGTGTAAATGGTGAGGTGTTCAGCCTGCTCATATTGGTGTACCGACTGAACTCTACTGAATACGTTAAACCGTTCCGTAACCAGAATATCATCTGTGCTTTGCCGCACTGTTTCACCAAATCTAACAGGCAAATGGAAACTATCCGTATCGATACTTTCTCCACTTATTATATTTACCTGAACATCAGGATACTTGTTATAAAACGCCTGTAGCGAAGGAATTAGCACCAACGCAGCAAATGACGATGTGGTAGACACGGTGATGTGTTTGTCTGTTACCGCTATTTTTTCGATTGCCGCTTCAATGGTTTTAAATCCCTGGCCAGTCGCAACTGAAAGTTCCCTTCCCGCTTCAGTTAGATTTATCTTCCTTCCCACACGTTCAAACAGGCTTACACTTAATCGCTGCTCCAGATTAGAAATGTGATGCGATACCGCTGTAGGAGAAATGGACAATTCAGCCGCAGCCGCCTTAAAACTCCCAAGCCGTGCTGCAGCATCAAACGCCTTCAGTGCGGGCAAAGAAACCTGCATAATCCCTCCTGTCGTTAGCACTTTAAAATAGATGAATTAAACTCACCCATAGATGCATTTTACTCGTTTGTTACTTATGTTCAATCGCTTCACTATAGCAGCCTGAGTAAACTAACAAAGGCATTAACAATGAGTGTTATATTACATGTAGATTCAAGTGTAAGGGCAGCATCTAATGCTAACCCTGATCATGACTCGATCACTAAAAATCTGGCGAAATTGTTTATTACACAACTAAAGTGCGAATTGGATATAGATGAATATATCTATCGTGATGTTGGTATGAATCCACCGCATTTTATTACTCAGGACTGGATTGGTGCGGTGTTTACTTCTGAAGCCAAAAGGGACAAACAGCAAATGCAAACCCTGGCGTTGTCAGATGAACTCATAGCCGAAATAGATCGCGCTAAACTCATAGTAATTTCATCACCAATGTATAATTACGGTATGCCTGCCCAATTAAAAGCATGGTTTGACCAAATTATCCGTATCAATAAAACGTTCGACTTTGACCTGGCCCGTGGCGATCAGCCGCTGGCACCGCTGTTATCCAATAAAATCTTAGTAATCATTACTTCAAGTGGCGAATTTGGCTTTGAAAAGGGAGGGGTTAACGAAGCATCAGGCCATCTGGTACCGCATTTACGCACACTAAGCAAATATCTCGGCGTAACAGATATTTACGAGATTGCTTCTGAATATCAGGAGTTTGCCGATCATCGTCACGAACGCTCATTGCAAAATGCCAAAAGCGCAGCCAAAGCACTGGCATCTCAGCTAGCGAGAATTCTGAAAGAAAACAATGAACATACAAGGTGTAGTTAAGGGTAAAAGCAACGTTACGCTATTTCTTAACACGATCTCAACCTAGCTCAGAAAAACGTAAACAAAAGGGAACAATAGGCAGGCACACCGTCCGTTGAGAAAATCACGGTAAAAAATATAGCTCTATATATTTTAAGTGCTTATTGAATTAACGAGATTAAAAAATAGACATTAACAGTAATTAGTAGTGTGCTCACGATCGTGATACCAGTGTAGTAAAAAAATGGCATTTGCTTTCTTCTAAGTGAACCTTGTGGTCCCGGCAACACACCAAACTTATAGGCGATGAGCAATAAAGCGCTAAATACAATGGTCAGAAATAAATATACCCCAAGTGGCATATAGGTAATGTTGTCAAATCCACTTATCGACACAACTGCCAGTGCAATCACAAGTGATAGTGCGAATCTGGTAGTATTACCGTAGCATCCGAAGAGCGTATTTATGAGTTTCAAAACAGTTTACATCGCCAGAAATATAGGTTTATCAGAAATCATATTTAGATAAATATCATAAATTGAGTCTGACCAATAATAGCGTTACTCATCCTGCTTTTATTTAAAGTCAGATCAAGTTGACACTCACTCGCTATACCCAACAAAGTAGCCTGAGACCTGCCACTCCCTTTCACAAAGTTACTCAGTTACATTAACCCGCCAGGTTGACCCGCCAGGTTGACCCGCCAGGGCGGGTTCAGTCGGTTCTCGCCCGCCCAATACAGCTTTATTTTGTTTCCTGACGGGTCGTGAAGAACGGCTTCGCGCCATAAGTACCGCTCGGTTTTCGGCAACTGTTCAAACACCACACCTTTGCGTTGCAAATGCTCTACCCATTCATCCAGCTGTTCGTGTTCAAAATAGATCACCGCATGCTGAGCACCGCAATGGTCTGTCAACGATAGCGAAAACGTGGATTCGCCTTCCGGGCAGGCAAACCGGGCGTAATGCGGTGTATCCACAATGAGCGTGAAACCCAGCTTTAAGTAAAAATCCACAGCTTCCGGCATATTGGTGACCGGCAGCGTTACCTGATTCAGGTTCATTTCACGTCCTTGCTTTGTGGTTAGAAAAAGGCTTGCAGGCCGGTTTGCGCTCGTCCGAGAATCAAGCCATGAATATCATAAGTACCTTCATAGGTATTCACCGTTTCAAGGTTGATCATATGGCGCATTATGTGGAACTCGTCGGCTATACCATTGCCGCCATGCATATCGCGCGATATGCGTGCGATATCCAGCGCTTTACCGCAGTTATTGCGTTTAATTAGCGAAATCATTGCAGGATCATAGTCGCCACTATCGATTAACTGCCCTACCCGGTAAGCCGCCTGCAATCCTAATGTAATCTCAGTTTGCATGTCGGCCAACTTGGTTTGAAACAGTTGTGTTTGGGCCAGAGGCTTGCCAAACTGCGTACGTTCAAGCCCATACTGGCGCGCAGCATGCCAGCAAAATTCAGCCGCCCCCATGGCTCCCCAGGCAATGCCATAGCGAGCCATATTCAAACAACTGAACGGGCCTTTTAGCCCTGACACACCCGGCAGGATGTTCTCGTCTGGTACAAACACATTGTCCATTACTATCTCGCCAGTGATCGATGCCTTGAGCGATAACTTGCCATGGATCTCAGGGGTGCTTAAGCCAGCCATGCCGCGTTCGAGCAGAAAGCCACAAATGGCATTATCCATATCGGTATTTTTCGCCCACACTACCATCACGTCAGCCAGAGGCGAGTTGGTAATCCACATTTTGCTTCCCGTGAGCTTATACCCACCATTCACTTTTACCGCACGGGTTTTCATCCCAGCGGGATCTGATCCGGCATCGGGCTCCGTTAAACCGAAGCAACCAATGAGTTCACCGGTTGCCAGGCCTGGCAGAAACTTTTGCTTTTGCGCTTCGCTACCAAATTGATTGATCGGATGCATCACCAGTGAAGATTGCACGCTCATGGCACTGCGATAACCGCTGTCTACACGCTCGACTTCGCGGGCAATCAGTCCGTACCCAATGTAGCTCAATCCAGCACAACCGTAGCCGTCAATCGTTGCACCCAGCATCCCCATTTCACCAAACTGACGCATGATGGCCGGATCAAACCTGCCTTCGCGGTTGGCTTGTAAAATACCGGGTTGCAGAGTGTCCTGACAAAACTGATGAGCCGTATCACGCAACATGCGTTCTTCGTCAGACAGTTGCTTATCCAGCATGAGTAAGTCCTGCCAGTAGGGATTGGCGGCCATAGTTGTCTCCTGATTGTCGTTTTTCTAATAAATTACATTTGGTTAAGGGGTAAAGACGTGGTGTATTTGATTTGCTCCATAGCAAAACTCGACGTTACATCCCCCAAATTAACCCCTTTTATGAGTCGCTTGTAAAAATGATCGAAGCTCTGCATATTGGCCACCATCACTTTTAGCAGGTAATCGTATTCGCCAGACATCCGGTAAAATTCCACCACTTCCTCGAAGGCACTGCAATGTTCGGCGAATTGTGCTAACCATTTGTCATCGTGTCGTCCGGCTTTAACTTGGACAAAAACGATTAAATTGAGGCCCAGCGAGTGTGCATCCAGCAAGGCAACCCGGCGTTTTATCAGCCCTTGCTCCTGCAAGCGCTGAATACGCCGCCAGCAAGGCGTGGCCGTTAACCCTACGTTCTCGGCAATATCCTGGATCGCAATATCTGAATCGGCTTGCAATAGACTAAGAATCTCTTTATCAATCGAATCCAGAGTAATATTTTTCAACTTATTGCCTTTTTACGGAATTAATTTTTAAAAATACTGACATTATCTGAATTTGTTAGCAATTTATTTCGGCCGAAATTGCCATACTGGTGTTATGTTTATTTGCCAGAGTCCAGCGCATGCATAATACGCTTTCCTTTCCGCAGCGCGTTGCGCCACGTCAACGTGTAGTGCAGTGCATTACTGACACGATTGGCAACACACCTACGCTTCAATTAAACCGCCTGTGTGCAGAAGAGCAGACGCTGGGACAGGTATTTGCCAAACTCGAATACTTTAATCCGGCAGGTTCCATTAAAGACCGCGCGGCCAAAGCCATGTTCGAACACATTTTGAATACGCACCAGCACGCTAATCTGAATGTGATTGAAGCAACATCAGGCAACAGTGGCGTTGCCTGCGCATGGCTAGGCGCTATTCATCAGGTGCCGGTGACCATTGTTATGCCTGAGCATATGTCGAAGGAACGCCAGCAGCTTATTCGCTTTTACGGTGCCAATCTTATTTTAACACCTGAAAAAGACGGTATGCCCGGCGCCATGAAGGTAGCAGACACCCTGCTGCTAACCATTGAGGGTGCGGTGTCGATGAATCAGTTTGCTAACCCGGTTAACGCCGCCGAACACGCGCGAAGCACGGCAAGGGAAATTTGGCAGGACATGGGAGAGCACATTGACGTGCTGGTAACAGGTATGGGCACGGGCGGCACGGCAACGGGTATTGGTCGCTTTTTAAAGCAGCAACGCCGTGACATAGAAATCGTTATTGCTGAGCCGAGCAACTGCCCGTTGCTCAGCGAGGGCAAAAGCGGCACACACGGTATCCCGGGGGTACATCCCGGCATGGTTCCACCGTTGCTGGATAAACGCGTCATTGACAAGGTAGTAAAGGTAACCGATGAGGCTGCACTACACATGGCGCGTAAGGCGGCGTGTAAGGAAGGCATTGCTGTGGGAATATCCAGTGGCGCGACGCTTGCCGTTGCATTCTCGCTTGCCAGGTTGCCTGAGTACCGCGCAAAGAACATTTTGGCGATTGCTGCAGATGGGGCTGAACGGTACTTTTCAACCCCCTTGTTCAGTCAGCCGTAATCCGATTGACCTGTTTGATGAGTCAGCTTACCTGCTGAATGACTGCTTCGCTGAGCTTTTATAGGCGTCGCTTATTGTGGTGAAGCGACTATTGGACTAAATGTAATACCAATTCGCATAGCTAGCGAGCAACACGCATCCACCATGGCGTATCAAATTTTACGTCGGCAGAAGGGATATCCAGTGCTCCCGGCCGCTCCAGACTTTTCCAAAACAGCGTTTCGTATTTTTGTTCATGAAACACCAGGCGCCCCATCTTTTTATATGCCATTAGCAACTTTGTATAGGCTTCTATTGGCATATTCGGATGGCCTTGATCGAATACAACTCTCCCCCCAAACTGTTTAAACAGATTTTTATCTACAGCGAAGCGCAGTGCATTAAAGTGCGCCAGAGAGTCGAGTTTTTCTTCTGTCAGGCCTGTGTTTGCATACACTTGCTTAAAACCGGCAATATGCGCAGGCTCAGGTTCAATTTGATTTTGCTTCGCGTAGTCTTCTACCAACGCACGCAATATAAATGTGTTCACCTGGCTGAAATAAAAAATTTCCTGGCGCAAATGATTTTCTTCAGGATCCTGCTCGCCTTGGGCAGCTGGTTGTTCGAAATCCCGTTTAAGAAATGACTTATCAGCGACGGTTACTACCTGCTCAATCCCATGTTCAGTCTGAGCGATCCCGCTCTCAATCTGGGCGATCCCACTCTCAGTCTGGGCGATCCCAATCTCAGTCTGGGCGATAACAAATAATGAATTAAAACACAGGAAAACGAAAAGCAATCGATACATAGAATCCCTCAACAAGGCTTGAGTGATGGGTATCAAGAATACAGCGCCTATCACTGCCCAGCAGCAATACGTGTAAAAGAGGAAGCAGGGAGCCTGACTTCAGAAGATAAACGAGCTCCCGACAACGCCGGGAGCCGTAAAATCATTAAAGGGCTGAAACGTTAGCCGCTTGCAGACCTTTTTGGCCTTGTTCAACTTCGAATTGAACTTTTTGACCTTCAGCAAGAGTTTTGTATCCTTCAGATACAATTGCGCGGAAATGTACGAATACGTCTTTACCGCCGTCGTCTTGCGTTAAAAAGCCATAACCTTTTTCTGCGTTAAACCACTTAACGGTACCAGTTACTTTAGACATGAAAACCTCAAAAAAACTCTGTAAAACCTTTGTGCTAAATTGCACGGACTTGCTTTTAAATAGGGTGACTTACGGCAAAACTAACAACAGGTTTAACAGCATCGAGGTTTAATTCGATGTTTATATCTGCGCGACGTTAATAGACCAACGAAAGCACAACTATTTAAAGAACATAAATACTATAACCACACACTGAGTAAATTGATACTAAAATTGCGAAAGTTATTTAGATTTAATAAAAAATTAATCTCGCAGGTCAGTGTCAAGCCCGTTATTCCGGCGCTTTGCGGCCTTTCCACCACGCTGCAAACCAACACATCATACCAGTTAAACCGATACAGGCAGGTAACGTCCAATGCACGGAATACAACGGCACTATAGCACTCACTATCACCAGAGTAGCACCTACAATGCTCAGATGCGTTGATTTTTGAGCCCGTACGTGTTGTTGCAGAATGGCCATATTTGCCTGCTGCTGCTTTTCTGGAAAGCGCTTAATCTGCTTGAGGGTGTCGTAGAGTAAATCCGGCATTTCCGGCAGCTTTTCGCTCCAGAAAGGCAGATTTGTTTTTACTTTGCTGAACATGGCTTTTATGCCAATCTGTTCGCGAAGCCAGTTTTCCAGAAAGGGTTTCGCGGTTTGCCACAGGTCTAGTTGGGGATACAACTGACGGCCAAGCCCTTCTACGTAAAGTAGCGTTTTTTGCAGTAATACCAACTGCGGCTGCACTACCATATTGAAGCGCCGCGCGGTATTAAACAGTTGTACCAATACATTGCCGAAGGAAATTTCAGCTAGCGGCTTTTGGAAAATCGGTTCGCAAACGGTGCGAATGGCCACTTCAAATTCGTCAATATTGGTGTCTGATGGCACCCAGCCTGAATCGGCATGCAGTTGGGCAACCTTGCGGTAGTCGCGATTAAAAAACGCAATAAAGTTTTCAGCCAGATAGCGCTTATCTTCCTGATTAAGCGTACCCACTATGCCAAAATCAATGGCGATATACTGCGGATTTTCCGGGTTTTCCCGGCTCACAAATATATTGCCAGGGTGCATGTCAGCATGAAAAAAGCTATCTCTGAATACCTGGGTAAAAAACACCTCTACACCGCGTTCCGCCAAAATGCGTAGATTCGTATTCTGTTCAATTAACGCTTCAATGTTAGAAATGGGAATACCGTAAATGCGCTCCATCACCAGCACATTTGCTCGGCAATAATCACTGTAAATAGTGGGCACGTATAGGGCCTCTGAGCCTTCAAAATTGCGCCCCAACTGCATGCCATTGGCGGCTTCACGCGTAAGGTCGAGCTCATCAACAATGGTTTTTTCGTATTCTTTAACTACTTCTACCGGACGCAGGCGTTTGCCGTCGGGTAACCACTTCTGCAACACTTTCGCCAGGGTCATCATCAGCTCGGTGTCAGCCACAATGGTTTTGCGAATATCCGGGCGAAGTACTTTTACCACTACGTCAATGTCACCCTCTTTTAATCTGGCTGCGTGCACCTGCGCAATCGACGCCGACGCGAGCGGCGTAGTATCAAATTCGCTGAAGACTTCATCCAGCGCCTTGATTTGTAATGACTGACGAATAATGTGTTGAGCGCGCTCGGTGTCAAACGGAGCCACCCGGTCCTGTAACAGGGCCAGTTCATTGGCAATATGAGGGGGTAGCAGGTCACGGCGGGTAGACAGCATCTGGCCAAATTTTATGAACACCGGGCCCAGTGCCTGAAGCGCCAACATAATGCGAGCCCCGGCGCTTTTATCTTTATGCCGATTAGGGATCCAAAAAATACAATGGCGCAACACACGGATGTACCAGGGCAACCAACGGCCAGGAATTAATTCATCCAGGCCATGTTCGAGCAGTACTTTATTAATGTGATAGAGACGAAGAATACGCATAGTTTAAGACTGCTTTGACTCCAGGCGCGATAAGCGGGATTCGAGGCGTTCGGCATCGTCGCGCAAACGGCTAACTTCATCGGAAAAGTGCATCACTGCCAGTTTATGTGCCGCCAGCTGTTTTTCGTCGGTGAGTGCACTACCCAAAATGAGTGAAGATTTGTTACCAAAGCGCGCTAGCTGCTGCCCTACTGAGCGTGCAAACGAAAATGCCTGATAAGCAACAACATCGCCGGTATGCTGGGCCAATTGCTCTTCCCAATCAATGTGCAGCGAATTCAAAACGCCGGAAAATTGCTGAGCGATCGCCAGTTCACCCGACACCTCCAGCTCGCCAGCTTTAATTAGCTGCGTAAGCTTACTGGCTTCTTTTAACTTTGGCAGCACGGCCAAACGAGTAGTCACCACACAAGTGGATTCATCACCGTCGGGCAGAACTTCCAATGCCAACACATCAATCTGTTCTGATATAGCCAGCGCAATGCACTGCTTAATGTCGGTCAGGTTTATGACCAGGCGCTTACCCTGTATACGTTTCAGCCCCTGCCTGGCGTCAGGGTCCAGCGCCAATAATTTATTTACCAGCGTTTCGGCCGCTGCCGTAAGAAGCGGAACCGTTGGCATTAAAACTTGTACCCGCGATGCAGGGCTACAATGCCGCCAGTGAGATTCTGATAGTCGCAACGTTCGAAACCGGCGTTTTCAAACATGCTTTTCAGCGTGTCCTGATCCGGGTGCATACGAATTGACTCTGCCAGGTACTGGTAACTTTCTTTGTCGTTGGCCACTATCTGCCCCATGGTGGGCAAAATGTTAAACGAATACCAGTCATAGGTCTTCGACAACACCTCGTTAGTGGGTTTGGAAAACTCCAGCACCAATAAGCGGCCACCCGGCTTAAGTACGCGGAAAATCGACGCCAGCGCTTTGTCTTTGTCGGTGACATTACGCAAACCAAATGCCATGGTAACCAAATCAAAATGGTTATCGGGAAAAGGTAATGCTTCGGCATTAGCCTGAACGTAATCAACGTTACCTACCACGCCCTTGTCACGCAGTTTGTCACGGCCTACCGATAACATGGAATGATTGATGTCGGCCAACACTACGTGCCCTGTTGGCCCAACCAACCGTGAGAATTTAGCAGCCAAATCACCGGTTCCACCGGCCAGATCCAGTACCTTTTGGCCTGGTTTGATACCGCTGCAATCAATGGTGTAGCGTTTCCATAAGCGGTGCACACCCATCGACATCAGGTCGTTCATCATGTCGTATTTTGCGGCAACGGAGTCAAATACCCCGGCAACCAAAGACGCTTTTTTCGAACGTTCTACCTGACGAAAACCAAAATGGGTAGACTGTTCCGCACCGCTTACAACTTGTTCGGAAGCGGATGGAGAGGATTGTTGCTCTTGCATGGCTGACTTCTTCTGTTAATGCTTAGCGCACCGCCAACGGAGTTAACGGCGCGTTAAAGTCTGAACTGGCAATAAATTTTCTGCTTGCCAGTGTACCCAAAACCGCTACGGCTTACCATCCTGAGCTTGTTTGAAGGTGGCAAAGAAGCTGTCTTCATTCCAGCTAGGTGTTTGCTTAGCGTTTGCCAGGCTCATTACGATTTCAAAGTTAATATCCACAAACTTCGCCGCCCATTCGTAATCAATAGGCAAGTTCAGGTCGTCGGAGGGCATGTGATAGTGCTTTTTCAGGAAATCAGACGCCGGCATGCCAATCGCATTTTCTTCCTGATTACTCATACCCGGTACCAGATACACCGCTGGTACACCTTGCTTAACCAAACTGTACTGGTCGCTGCGCACGAAGATCGCCTGTTCTGGCATCGGGTCGTCAATTAACTTTATTTCGTGCTTTAACAGCGCCTCACGCACTGGTGTTTCCAGCGAACTGTGCGTTGCGCCAAACGCAATCATTTCGTCGGTCCGATAGGTTAAAATTGGCATATCCAGATTCACGTTTGCCACCATGCTTTGTACCGGCACAGGTGGATAATGTGCAAAATATTCAGATCCCAACAAGCCTTTTTCTTCGCCCGTCACAAAAGCAAAAATAACCGAACGCTTAGGTTTTACTGCTGAGTGGCTTATTTCATGCGCAATTTCCAGCAAAGTAGATACGCCACTGGCGTTATCCATGGCGCCATTATTGATTTTATCTTTCAGCACCGAGTGCCCGCTGATACCAATATGATCGCTGTGTGCAGTAAGCACAATGTACTCATGTTTGAGTACCGGATCGCTGCCTTCCATGATGCCTATTACATTAGGGCTGGTTGTGGCCGTGTGGGCCGATTTACTGGTAAAGGTGGCAGAGAGTCCGAGCGGACGCCCTTCGATTGGCTCACCATTTTCCACTTTGTCGAAATAGGTTTGTAAATCCAGTCCTGCCAGTTCAAATAATTGCTTACCCGCTTCCACGCTCAACGTAGCACCGGCTTTTAGCTCCGGAAACCCTTCAAACACACTCCCGTTCGCATCAACCCAACGAGTGCGGGGCGTTCTTACATACAATTTTCGCTTTTCAAACGGAAACACGTTTTCAGACACCGGCGTGCTAAGCACAATAGCGCCGATGGCACCGTGCTTCACCAATGCCTGTGATATTTGACGGCGAAAGTGAGACCCCTCTTCACTCGGAAAGCTATGGGGCCGATCTGACAGGATCACCGCCACTTTACCGCGCAGATCCACGCCCTCGTAGTCGGTGTAATTAAGAAATGGAGCTTCAATACCAAATCCCGCAAACACCAGTTCGGCAGTTATTTGGGTGTCGGTTTCGTTTATGTCTGCGCTCATGAGCATGTTGTCCATGAACGCAAAATCAATACTTTCGCTGCCGTTAGACACCGACAACGCAGGCGCTTTCATATCAATGGTTGCCTGTTTAAACGGCACCATCTGATAATAACTACCCGCATCGCCAGCAGGCATAATGCCCAGTTTGGTTAGCTCACTGGCAATGTACAACGATGCAAAGTCATGCCCCTTACTGCCCGTATCACGACCCTCTAACAAATCATCGGCCAACAGAGTCATATGCCCTTTGAAACGCTCTGCTGAGCCTGCCAATGCAATATTACTGCTTGCTGCAACTAATCCCGTTGCGCAAGCTATACCTATCAGGGTTTTAGCGGTTTTTTTCATTTCTGCCTCAATGTTTTTGTTCTGATGCTTTGCTGAGTGGGGTAATGCATTAAACCCGGTTGTCACCGCAACTGTACGACACAATCTGGCTAATGGCCTGTAAGCTCCTGCCGCTTTGCACCTGCCAGTCGGCAAACGTGTTGGCAATGGTGGTTAAGCTTTGCTTACTGGTTAAGCCGCCGCTAATGAGATCGTGTGCGCGGAAATAACCTTCCACATCCTGACTCAGTAAAAAGGTATCTATGCCCATCGTGCGAAGTGCGTAAGGCCCGGTGTTGCCGCCTAAGCGCGCACCATGCTTTTTCAGGTGCGCCCACAGGTCGATTATCGAAGCACCGCTAAACTGCGAGGCAAATTTACCAAAGCTGCCATGCCGTTGAGCGATGTCTTTCAACATAATGGCATTGTCGCGTATGGTCATCACTTTCTTAAGATTGCGCACAATGCGCTTATCCTGGGCGCGCTTTTCCAGCATGTCATCTGGCATCAACAGCACTTTGTCTACGTCGAAATTAAAAAATAAGTCTTCGAAATCCGGCCATTTTTGTTCGATCACCCGCCATACAAAGCCCGACTGAAATACCTTTTTGGTAAATGCCGAGAGTACTCTGTCGTCGCTTAACGCCGCCACAGCAGCAGCCGGTAAAGGCTGCCCTACTATGGCTTCAAGACCCGCTTCACCACCTTTTCGTTCGGCAGCGCGGGCATAGATGGCGTCGAATTTTTCAGCGCTCACGCGGCGATACCATTGTGTCGAAGCAGCGCATCAACCTCAGGTTCGCGTCCACGAAACGCCACAAACAGATCCATTGGTTCACGGCTCCCCCCCATTTCCAATATGTTATGCAGGAAGTCGGCACCGGTTTGCGGATTAAAAATCCCCTCTTCCTCGAACCGACTAAATGCATCAGCAGACAACACTTCCGCCCATTTATAGCTGTAGTAACCAGCAGCGTAGCCACCAGCAAATATATGCCCAAAGCTGGTTTGAAAACGGTTAAACGAAGGCGGCTGAATAACGGACACTTCCTCGCGCACGGTGTTTAACACACCCTGCACATCAGCCGTTTTGCCGTCTTCCATGTGTAACAGGAAGTCAAACAGGCTGAACTCCAACTGTCGAATCATCTGCATGGCCGCCTGGAAATCCCGCGCTGCCAGCATTTTATCTAACAAGGATTTAGGCAGTGGCTCACCCGATTCGTAGTGGCCTGAAATAAAGCCCAGCGCTTCTTCCTGCCAACACCAGTTTTCCATAAACTGGCTGGGCAGTTCTACAGCATCCCACGGCACACCGCTGATACCCGACACCCCAGGTACTGACATTTGCGTTAGCATGTGATGAATACCATGACCAAACTCATGGAACAGGGTTACCACTTCGTCGTGAGTAAATAGGGCGGGCTTATTACCCACCGGGCCATTGAAGTTACATACCAGATAAGCCACTGGCGTTTGCAATTCACCGCTGGCTTTTACTCTGCGCACCCGGCAAACATCCATCCAGGCACCGCCGCGTTTTTTCGGACGCGCGTACAAGTCTAAATAAAACTGCCCGCGCAAGGTGCCGTCTTTGTCGGTAATGCTGAACAGACGTACGTCTTTGTGCCAGGTATCTGCATTGTTCACTTCAGTAATAGACAACCCGTAGAGTTTTTCTACTACGGTAAACAAGCCGCTAATCGCTTTGTGCTCAGGAAAATATGGGCGCAGAATTTCATCGGAAATAGAATAGCGGTCTTGCTTAAGTTTTTCGCTGTAATAAGGCACGTCCCAGGCTTCAAGCGCTTCCATACCATGTTTGTCGGCGGCAAACGCGCGCACTTCGGCCAGCTCTCGCTCTGCCTGGGGTTTGGATTTAGCGGCTAAATCACGCAGGAAGCCGGTTACCTGCTCTGTGGTTGAAGCCATTTTCGTAGCTATGGAACGCTCTGCGTAATTAGCAAAGCCCAATAATGACGCCAGTTCTGAGCGCAATGCCAGGGTTTCCTGAATAATAGGGGTATTATCCCACTCACCGGCGTTCGGGCCCTGCTCTGACGCGCGCGTTGCATAAGCCCGATACATTTCCTCGCGCAGTGCGCGATTATCAGCATAAAGCATGATTGGCAGGTAACTGGGAATATCCAGTGTAAATAACCAGCCTTGCAGGTCTTTCTGATGCGCTGCCTGACTGGCCGCTTCCAGTGCAGACTCAGGCAAACCCGCCAGTTCGGTCTCATCGGTTACATGTTTGGTCCAGCCCATGGTGGCATCCATTACGTTATTGCTAAACGTCGACGACAGCTCGGATAAGCGGGCCTGAATGTCTGCGAAACGCTTTTTAGTTTCAGCAGGTAACGCAACACCCGACAGCGTAAAATCGCGGAGAGTATTATCAATAACCTTGCGCTGAGCTTCGTCAAGTTGCCCGTACTCATCGCTATCGCGCAGCGACTTATACGCCTGATACAAGCCCTCGTGCTGACCTACCCAGGTGCCGTACTCAGATAACAACGGCAAACACGCGTCGTGCACTTTGCGTAACTCATCACTGCTTACCACGGAATTCATATGCGACACCGGCGACCAGATATTGTTCAGCACATCGTCTGCTTCATCGATGTTGTCGACTACGTTTTTGTAGGTGTACTGATTGCTAGCCACCACCTGCTCGATAGTGGCTTTACAGTGCGCAATAGCCTTTTCTACAGCAGGTTTAACCTGATCAGGCGTAATGGCAGTGAATAAAGGTAATCCGTCTACTTTTTCAATGGCGAGTGCTGTCATGAAATTCTCTTAACTTTACGAGTATATTGAAAAGCGGCATTGGCCTGCTCGCGAATGAACTTATGATGTGCTTGAAACACAAATAGACAACCCGCGTAAACTGCTCAGTACCTGTCATTGCCGCATACTTTGTTCTGAACGTGTGTGATTACGTATTATGAATGAAATTGGGATAATTTAGTAAAAAACAAGTCTGGCAGAATTACCATATAAAAAAGCAAAAATGTGCGGGGTACCTCACACCGAGTATCGCGCAGTGCCCCCGTAAGCTAAAAGGCCAGTTTTAGTGCTTATTTACGAACGGCTGGCGAATCATCAGTTTTTCAAACTCCTGCCTGGGTACTGCCGGACTATAAATAAACCCTTGAATGGTATCGCAGCGCATTGACTTCAGGCAGGCTAGTTCCTCCTGCTCCTCCACTCCTTCGGCCACCACTTTAATACCGAGCTTTTTGCAGCTTACTATCAGGCTACCAATAAACTCCTGGCGCTGGCGATCCTTATGCAATCCCATGATTAAGCTGCGATCGAGCTTGAGAATGTCGATAGGTAACTTCGATAAGTACGAAAACGAGGTAAAACCAGCACCAAAATCATCAATTGAGAGCTTTAATCCCAGTAGTTTTAGCTGCCACAATATCTCTTCCAGATACTGGCCGTTTTCTGCCAATGCAGTTTCGGTTATTTCCAGTTCAATGAACGATGGCGGCAGGTAGTACTGCTTCAATTTCTCGCTAATAAACTCAACAATGTGTGACGATTGCAATTGCTTGGCTGATATATTAATCGCGATACTGGTAAGTTCAGTACTGAATCTGCGCAGTTCACTGGCAGCTTTAAAACCATTATCCAGCACCCACTCACCGATGGCTTTAATTTGTCCGTCTAACTCAGTTAAACAAATGAATTCAGACGGCGGTACCCACCCTAAACTGTGATGCTGCCAGCGCAATAGGATTTCAGCGCTTTGAATTAACCCGGTGGACGTAGACACTTTAGGTTGGAATGCCAGCTTAAACTCTTGATTTTTGAGTCCTTGCTCAACTTCAGCACTCAATAGTTGCTGCCGCTGATACTGCGAAATAGTGGAGTTATCCAAATGCGACACACTGATGCGATGGCTGTCTCTGACGATGGTATCGGCAAGGCTGTTAATCAAAATGCCATGGTCAAGTTTGTTGTCGTGCAGAGCTCTGAAACCAATACCAATATGGCAGAAAATTGCAGCGCCATTCACATTGAAAGTACGCTGCAATTGTTGTCTGATCTGAGCACAAAGAATTTGCGTTTGCTCAACTGTTGCCTGTTCCAGGTATAACCCAAATACACCGCTCTGCTCGAGTCGCAATTTGTGGCTTTGCGTAACAAGACCATCAATACGTCCCGCAAGTAATACTTCCAGCGCTTCTACTTGTTGTTCGCCATAACTCAACAAAATGTCACTGCTGTTCAGAAGCCGGATGAGGATCAGAGCATTGTAATCCTGCAAGCGAATAACATTGCTATTGCTCCTGGGTTTTAACTCTTTGTGAACAACACCGTTATCAGCTGCCCGACAGGCATTCAATATACCGGAGACTTCCTCTTGCAATGCGCGTTTGTCCCAGGGCTTGGACAAGTATTTACTGATTAACCCTTGATTAAGTAACTCAACGGCGGCCTGTAAGTCACCTTCCCCACTTAACATATAACTTTTGGTTTGCGGTGAGTACTGGTGGGCAAATCTCAGTAAATCCACACCGCTGACTTCTGGCATATTGTGATCGGTAATCATCAGCGTGACAGGTTGCGACTGTAATATCGACATTGCCTTTCGCCCCGATGTAGCGGTGATCACATCACAATCCAGCGAACGCAATTCACGCTTTAATGCATTAACAATTGCCTTCTCATCATCTACTACCAACACAGTTAACGGTTGATAGGACTGTTCATGCTGCCCACTATACATACGTTATGCCTCTGTAATCCCAATATTCAGGCCAATAACCACGCTTACAACGCCAGATTTTACTCTCTGACTATAGCACTATAACACAATGTCACTAATGTCACATATTATACATAGGTCTTAATTGCCTTAACTTGCTTTTAATGCTATATCTTATCGCAATGACAAAACAAAACACTGAGGTAGAGCAGTGAAAACATTAACCTCTGGAGAAATCGCACAGTATTGCGATGTCAACTTGCGAACGGTAATTCGCTGGCTGGAAAGCGGTAAGCTAAAGGGTTTTAAACTTCCAGGCCGCGGCAACAACAGGGTGTTAATCAGTGACTTCATTGATTTTCTGGAACACCACGACATGCCGATTCCTGACGCGTTAAAACCCGAGGCATCGCCGTTAATTTTAATTGTAGATGATGAAATGCCGGTTGCTAAATCAATCCAAAGGGTGGCCCGCAGAGCAGGCTTTGACACTCTGATCGCTACAGGCGGGTTTCAGGCAGGCATGATGTTAAGTCAGCACGCTCCGCGCATTATGACGCTGGATCTGAGTATGCCGGGCATGGACGGTTACAGCGTTATTGAATATACCCGCCAGCAGGAATCGCAAAAAGGGCTTAAAATAATAGTTATCTCTGCGTTAGATGACACCAGTTTACAAAAGGCATTGTCTTTGGGCGCGGATGCTGCCTTAACCAAGCCGTTTTCTAACCATGATCTGACTCAGTTGTTCGAACAGTTCATGCTAAATTAACACGCCATTGAGGGCTGTCGCGATGAAAGCACTTTTAGTCTTGCTACTGGTATGTACCGGCGTTTTTGCTCAACAGCCCGAGCCCGTTGTTCAAACGCCCGTTCAATACTCGCTGGGGATTGTACCTCAACAGTCTGCACAAAAGCTGGCTGGTATGTGGATCCCGGTTATCGACTATATCAACGAAAAAACCGGTTTTGCGATTTCATTTGCCACAGCAACCGATATTCCAACATTTGAAAACCGGGTTGCGCAGCAGGATTATGATTTAGTTTATATGAATCCGTATCACTATGTGGTGTTTAGTGAATCGGCGAATTACTTGCCGTTAGCCAGAGATGCCCACAAGCGGATTAGCGGAATTATTGTGGTAAGAAAGGACAGTCCTTACACCACACTGGAACAACTCTATGGCAAAACACTGGCTTTCCCGGCCCCTGCCGCTTTCGCAGCCAGTATTATTCCCCGCGGCCAATTGGCAAAAGAAAACATCAGTATTAATGCGCAGTATGTAAATTCTCACGACTCCGTCTATCTTAATGTTATCAACGGACTGTTTCCGGCCGGTGGAGGCATTATTCGTACCTTTGAACATTTACCCCAAGTACAGAATGAACAATTGCGGATTCTTTGGAAAAGTAAGGATTATACGCCCCATGCACTGGCTGTTCACAGCCGGGTTCCTGAGGCTCACCGACGTCTCATACTCGACGCACTGCTATCGTTAAGTGAGAGTGAAGACAACACTCACCTCCTGCAAGGTATTAATTTTACCGGTTTTATTGAAGCCCTGGACAGTGATTGGGATGATGTCAGAGAGTTGGGTATTTTGTCGCTTTCACGGCCTTATTACTAGGAACGGGTATGCGTTTAACATTAAGAACCAAAACAATAACTGGTACAGCGATTATCGAAGCAACCTTGCTGATTGTATTGATCGTAACCAGTTTGTCTTTTATTAACCGCTTAGCTGAAGACAACATAGTTAAACGCGCGTCCACTACTATTAACTTATTTGCGTCAACCACCAAAGACGCGTTACTCACCCTCGATTTAGCCGCACTCGAAGCGTCAGTGCAGGAACTGATGACAAATCCGGACATTGCCTATGTCCGTATTATTGACAATCAACAGCGCATTCTGGCTCAGGCAACAAACTATTCGAATTTGCCGGCTAATTTTTATGCTGACTCCACCCTGGCGGAGGTAACCGACGAGGTATTTGATTCAAGCCGCAGCATTGTAGTATCGGGACATCATTACGGTGAAATCCAGCTTGGCATCGACATTGGCTACGTACAAACATCACTTATCAAAATCCGCAATTGGATAGTATCGCTGGCGCTCATCGAACTGGGGCTTGTAGCGTTATTCAGTTATGGACTTGGCACCTATTTAACCTCCCAGTTGAATACACTGCGTCAAGGTGCCAAAAATATTGTTAGAGCGGTAAAAACAAAGGACTACCGCAATACTACCATTCCCGAAAAAGGGCAGGATGAACTTACCGAGCTGGTAAAAACCTTTAACATTCTGGTTATTAGCCTGGCGGATGAATGCCGCTCGCGGATGGAAGCGGAAAACGAACTCACACAACTCAATCAATCCCTGGAAGAAAAAGTCACGCAGAGAACCCAGGCGCTCAGTGAAAAAAATGCGCAGTTAGAGCGCTCAAACAAAGAACTTAAAGAAACTCAACAACAATTATTCCAGGCGGAAAAAATGGCGTCTGTGGGACAGCTGGCCGCAGGTGTGGCCCATGAAATC
>NZ_JBLBUE010000043.1:0-24355 GCF_047290655.1 Alteromonas sp. AMM-1
CGCTTACTTCTCCTTCAAAATCCATTTCTACATAAGCAGACAGGATTTGTTCCTCAACATCGAAGCTGTTGTTGCGACGCACTGCATCAAAGCTGATGGTTGAACCAGTTGTGCTTTGATAGTAGTTTTCCAAAAAGGCGAAGTTCGCTTCACCGTTGTGAGCAAGCCATGAGGTGGGCATGCGACCACTGCCACTAACCCCGCTTAAGAAATCGTTGCCGGCATTAAATACATACTGTGCATCAGCCGGAATTTCCGGCAGATCAGGGTAACCACAGTAGGTACAGTGAATACCTACACCTTCGTTATCCCAACGGGTGAGGCTCTTAGTTTCGTTGCTGTACTGGGTGCCAAAGCGAATTTCTGTGATACCGCTGTTGTCGGTATAGTATTCTCCGTCGAAACGCAGTTGCGTGACGTCATCTTTAACTGCCCAACCGCGACGTAACATAACGTGAGCACGGCTGTTTGCTTTATCCAGCAGATCGCTCACTCCGGCGGGTGTCAGGCTGCTGTCATAAGCAGCAAAGCCATCTACCGGTGAGGATACAATGGCGCCGTCGATTTCTTGCTGTCCACTGTAAATATTGGCGTTGGCATCAGCAAACATGCTGGCCACCGGCAGAATGTTGTCGTCAACCTGGAAGCGCACGCGGTTTGCATACCCAATCAGAGACAACTGGTCGCCGCCACCGTTATTGGCATCACGCTCTGCGGTTGAATGACTTAAATCAAATTTCAGGTTTAGATTGTCGCTGTATTTATAATCAACGTTTAGCCCGACAGACAGTGTATCGGTAAGACGGTCAAATGTTTTGGCATGCATGTCGGTCGCCAGACCCACTTCCTGATACAAATCTACAATGGTACCGTTTGCATCCACCGTGGGGCTCAATCGATTGCCACTTGCATCGAACAGGCTGCCATCGTCTGCCACACCCTGAATGTTCGGGGCTGTAAACCAATGACCATAAGACGTGGCATTGGATTCCACATCAAATTTTGAATACAGGGCATCCGCGGTGACCACCAGATCATCGCTCGGGGCATACTGTAACACCAGATTAGCGTTGGTACGGGTACGGTCTTCAAAGGTCACTTTGTGGTCGTAGTTACGCGGCGAGAATACATTGCCGTTCCAGGCTTCGCCGCTTTCCGTTACTGGGTTTGGTACACCCACATTTTCCAACCAACCGTCGATTTGGGCCTGGTTCAAACGGGTTTCACGCTCCTGATGAGACACCGCCAGCAATACCCCAAAGGTATCATCGTTAAAGGTATTGCTAATCAAACCCGACAATTGTGGTGTAGTCGACTCGCTGTTTTCGTCGTATACACCTTTAATGCTGCCCGCTACTTTAAAGCCGCCTAATGCGAATGGGCGGGCGGTGTTTATGTTAATTGTTGAACCAACACCACCCGACTGCATAGTGGCGGTAGAGGTTTTATGTACGTCCAGGCTGCTTACCAGTTCCGATGCAATGGTATCAAAGCTGAATGCCCGGCTTTGGTTCTCTGACGCCATCTGGCGACCGTTCACCAACACGGTATTAAACTGTGGCCCAAAACCCCGTACCGTAATTAACTGACCTTCACCACCTGAGCGGTCGATAGAGACACCGGTGATTCGCTGCAACGATTCAGCCAGGTTGGTGTCGGGAAAGTCTCCAATGTCTTCTGCACTAATGGCATCTACCACACCAGCAGAGCTGCGTTTTACGTCCATTGATTTTGCAACAGAAGAGCGGATACCGGTTACCGCGATGGTTTCGACTTCCTGTGGCGCGGCGTCCTGGGCCAACACCAGCGGAGATACCACCATAGTGGATAACACGGCTGCTACTGCGCAGGAAATTTTTGTTTTGTAATACATGTTAGGTTCTCTGTCCTGACGATAGTTTGGATCCTGTGTAAGCCGACCAGCGGGCCAATGGGCGTAAAACCAGGGAGAACATACCCATTGGCCACACAAGCACGGGTTACACAACAAATTGCCGGTCAAGTCAGCACCGGCACAGCAAGGATGGATTGCTGTTCAGGAGTAAAGACGACGGAGCAGTAAAAAATCCCCCTAAAAAATTTACAAAAAAATCACATTGAGTGCCTGATTTTTACATAAGCATAAGGAAATTATGGTTTTATAGGTTGTTTTGACTTTTTACAAATAACCTTGTTCTACTGGTGTTTGTTTTGGCGAACAAGTCGATTGGTATTATTGGGTAAACGCGGTATCATTCGCGCCGGAGATGGCCAGGTAATCGCTGCTTCCGCTTGCGGAAGGGGAGGAAAGTCCGGGCTCCACAGGGCAGGGTGCCAGATAACGTCTGGGCGGCGCGAGCCGACGACCAGTGCAGCAGAGAGTAAACCGCCTAAGCGCTTCGGCGCCGGTAAGGGTGAAAGGGTGCGGTAAGAGCGCACCGCGCAACTGGTAACAGTTTGTGGCACGGTAAACTCCACCCGGAGCAAGACCAAATAGGCTCCCTTCACGTGCGGCCCGCACGGGGAGCGGGTAGGTTGCTTGAGCCAGTGAGTGATTGCTGGCCTAGAGGAATGATTACCACTCGCGAGAGAACAGAACCCGGCTTATACGGCCATCTCCACTCTTTTCTTATCACCTTATCAGGCGTCGTTGTATTCTTTAACGATGAGTCTTGCTTCACTCATCGACGCGGCAAGTGCATTAACACAATGTTCGTCGAGCTTCCCATCGTTGACCATTTTTTGCAGCTCTGCCAGCGCGTTGGGTATCGGCCAGGGCTTTTTGTAAGGACGCTCATGCGTGAGGGCATCAAAAATATCCGCCACAGTAACAATGCGGGCTTCTATGGGGATCGCATCGCCAACCAAACCATTCGGGTAACCAGAACCATCCATGTATTCGTGATGGCAGGCTATAATGTTACGCATGATTTGCGCCGGTTGCAGGCTCAGAAGTCCGAAGTTACCCAGAATTTCGTCGATAATACTGACGCCTTTCGTTACATGCATTTCTATGATTTTTCGTTCTTCCGGGGTTAACTTGCCATTTTTGAGCAGGATGGCATCAGGAATGCCAATTTTGCCAATGTCGTGAAGGGGCGCAAACAAATAAATATGCTCTATGATTTCGTCGGTAAGCTGATAACTTGCCGGTAAATGCTGGGCAATCAATTTGCTGAATTCAGCCATGCGGGTGAGGTGCATCCCCGTCTCAAAATCCCGTAAACCCGCTATGTTTCGAATGGCAGATGCCGTAGCAACAAGTAACTGGGCCGTTGACACTTCACCGGACACCACTTCGGCTATCTGATTGCATTTTACCAGTAGTTGCCGCTGCACCTGCTCAGTGAATGTGTTGGTTTCATCACTGTCGAGAAACAAAAATCCTACCAGATGATTGTGATGATAAATGGGTACAGTAAACGAACTGACGTATCCCTGCCCCAGCAACCATGCCGAGTGTTCGGTGTCGGGTTTTATTTCAAGCTGAATGTTTTCAATCACCCGGCATTCCTGATTATCAGCCAGTGACTTAAGAGAAGGCACATTGCTTAATGTAGTTTGATACGCCGTAATCGCGTGCCCTTCCCGGGTACTATGAATAAAGGTTTTTAAAGTATCGTGCTTATGTTCATACAGCGCACAAGCAATCCGGATGATATGAGGATGGTCGCAAAGTATAGCGTCATGAAACTCATGCAATTTAGCCGTGAGTGTCTCGGAATTAGAGTCGATATGTACCGATTGATAAGTGATCATCGCTGTGTTTTGCCTCCAAGCTAATTTAAAACTAGACAAAATCAGTGAAATCTCAAACTTTTTTTATCTCTTTTATTTGCACTATACCTGATCGGGTAATCAAGGTTGGTTGTTAACAGGTTGTTAATATGTAAGGGCAGTAACATTCTGAATTTACTGTCATTATTTCTTCATCGAATGGTCAAGTTTCGTTCATGGATTTGTCACTCAGCCGCCTTAGCCTATCGCGCAATCAGCACATTACTTGCCTCACACACATAACAACACTTTATTAAGGAACACACATGAACATGAAAGTAACGTACAAGCGCTCGCTACTGGCGCTGTCAGTACTTAGCGCGATTGGCGCACCAGTTACGTTTGCAGAAGAAGCCGCAAGCGTTCCCAGTGAAATTGAAGAAGTCACGGTGATTGGCAGAAGCGTTTCTTATGCAAACAATGCCACTGATGACTCAATGCTAAAACAGCAGGCCAGCCTGACCAGCGTATTGGCAGCAGTAGACAACCTGCCGGGCGTGTTAATTAATGAAGGGGACACCTTTGGATCGGATGACTGGTCTACCAGTATTTCAATCCGTGGCTTTCAGGTCGATCTGAGCCAACAACAAATTGGTATCACGGTTGACGGCATTGCCAACGGTAATTCCAACTACGGTGGTGGTGCTAAAGCTAACCGTTATATCGACACCGAAAACCTGCGTGCAGTAGAAGTTTCTCAGGGCACGGCTGATATCGCGTCGCGCTCAAACGAAGCACTGGGCGGCACATTAAACTTTACCACAATCAACCCTGGCGTTGACGAGCAATTGGTAGTGAGTGCAACTACGGGCGATTTTGGCGCGCAAAAGATGTTTATGCGTTTAGAAACGGGTGAAATTGCACCGAATACCTACGCCTGGATGAGTATGTCGTCGCAATATAACAACGACTGGATGGATGGCGTGGGCGAAGCCAATCGCGATCACTATGCCGCAAAAATTGTGAGTTACCTGGATGATATAGACATCACTGCGTATATGTCGTACGACGATACCCACGAAGATAACTATCAGCGTATTTACGGTTTAAGCCAGTTTGAGCAAAACCCAGAATGGGATCAGTTGACCTCCGATTGGACGGGGATCCCGTATGTCGACCAATCTTACCGTCGTGGCTGGTCAACGTTACGTGAAAACTGGTTTGCGTATCTGGAAGCCAACATGACACTGGGCGCCGTTGAGGTTAAAGCCAATGCGTATTATCACGATAACAGCGGACGCGGTGACTGGATCCCGCCTTATATTGTAGATGTCACTAACGATGGCACTAACGGCCATTCAGAATTAATACACGGTAATACGGCATTGGGTGGCGCTGTTTTAGGCCAAATCTTCTTTGTGGATGCCAACGGTATGTCTCTTAGCCCCGAAGCGGGCTGTGTCAGTTCACTTACCTTCCCATACGGTGGAGGCGATGCACAGTACGACCCGGCTTGTTATCCCGACAATGCCATTCCGGTTAGCTCATACCGTCATACCAACTACAAAAAGCAACGCGCAGGTATAAACGTAGACGCCGTATGGACAACCACCATTGGCGATATGGAAAATACCGTTCGCGGCGGTTTGTGGTACGAAGACTACAATCGGGAAGAGACCCGTAGCTGGCAAAAAATTATTGATTCCACAGTAGGTTATGAATTTGACCACGTTCCTTACTGGATCCAGTACAGCCGTGAATTCCCGGTAGAAACGCTAATGTTTTATGTTGAAGACGAATTCGACTTCAATGTGGCGAAAGTGCGAGTGGGTGCCAAACAGTTCAACGTAGATGTTGAAAAGAAAGACCGCTTCGACAGCAGTAAAAATCTGGCGGTATCGTCAGACTCAGACGTATTACTGTCGGCTGGGGTTGTAGCGCCACTACCGGTTGAGGGCCTGGAGATATTCGCCGGTTATGCAGAAAACTATGCAGCAATCAAAGACGTAGTATTAGAGCGAGACGATGCTGACTTAAGCAAAGTGGAGCCAGAAACGGCTGAAAACATTGATGTGGGTATTCGCTATGCGATGCCAGGGTTAAATGCCAGCTTAACCTACTACAGCATCAGTTTTGAAAACCGCATTCGCTTTGTGAGTAGCGAAGACGTAACGGGTATCGATTTCCTGGAATCAGCTGCGGGCGGCTATATCAACGACGGTGGTATTGAGTCTGACGGTATTGAAATGGCCGTGGACTATCAGGTTACCGATTCTCTGGGCTTGTATGTATCGTACACATACAATAATTCAGAATATACCGATGAAGGCTCAGAAGGCGTTCAGGTAATTGGCACGCCTGAAGATATGGCTGTTATTAGTCTGGATTATCAACGCGGTATCTACAGCGCCGGATTGTCTACCAAATACGTAGGGGAACGTTCAGCGGGCTCTTTTACGGTTAATGCTTACTCGGTTAGCGACTTCTATCTGGGCGCTACCCTTGAGAAACCGGTATCGGGCATTGAGCAAATTGACGTGCGGCTTACCATCAATAACCTTATGGACGAAAGTTACCTGGGCACTATTGCAACCGGTGCAGCCTGGATAGGTGCGCCGCGTACCACAGCGTTAAACTTCAAGGCAACTTTCTAAATTATCACACAACGTTAACGAGATGTTGCCACCTTTAATATAAGGTGGCATTTTTGTTTTTAATTTATTAATTTAAATATTTACATAACATTTAATAAATTATTCATGGAATCTCAATGACGTTTCTTGTAGCGTGTTGCGTATTATTGATTCAATTTTGTAGTTTATGCGCGTATCTTCCTGGTCAGTCCGAACCCGATTGTTTATTTTGATAACGATGTCATTGTTGGCAATGGCAACACTGGAAACGCTGAATATTAGCCATCAGTATCAGGATGCGCTGCAATTTCGCGAGGAGCAGATACAGCAGTTGGTGCAGGCATCGGTGGGGCAGCTTGAGTACTATCACCAGCAAGTGCAGAGCGGTGCAATGTCGCCAGAAGACGCTAAAACTATTGCCCTTGAAGTACTGAACCGGCAGTTTTTTGGTAATGACGGTTATTTCTTTGTGATTGATAAGGATGCCGTAATGATTGGGCATGGTGAGCGGCCCGATGTGCGGGGCAAGTCGTTCGCCAGTATCCTTAGTGAAGATGGTATCGCTATTTTTGCCAATATGGCTGCACTGATTAAAAATCGCCAACAGGAAGGCGACTTTTTTAATTATAAATGGAAGCCAGCCGGCGCCACTAAACCTGAGGCAAAAGTAAGTTACGTGCAGGCTTTCCAACCCTGGGGTTGGGCTGTTGGCACCGGAGTGTATATTTCCGACATCGAACAAACCGTGGTAAGCAGCGCTTTAAGTAGTTTGATTGGACTGTGCGTTGTTGGCGTACTGCTGGCTTTGATTGCCATCGTTATCATTCGCTCTATCGTGCGCCCTCTGCACGAAATTGAAAGTGTGATCGACAGCATGGCAGAGGCCAATTTATCGCGCCGGGTTACTTACGTGGAAGATAATGAACTGGGCCATATGGGCCGTTCGGTGAACAAAATGCTGGAGAATATGGTGAGCCTTATTCACCAGCTATCGTCTTCTGCTACACAACTTCATGGCAGTGCCCAGCAACTTTCTTCTGCGTCATTACAAACCCACAAAGGCAGTGGGGCGCAAGTTAATCTGACACATCAAATCCGCAATGGGGTAGACAGCATGCTTACCACTATCGACTCTATTTGTAAGCAGAGCGCGGAATCGTCGGCGTTAGGCCGCGATGTCAATGTGCGGGTTCATCAAAGCAGTGAGCAATTAAATGCCAGCCAGCAAATGGTGGAAAACTTACTCGGCGCGGTAAGCACGACGGCTAATAGCCTGCGTTCACTGGAAAAAGACACGGTGCAAATCAGTGCCGTGATGGTAGAAATTGAAAGTATCTCTGAGCAAACGAATTTGCTGGCATTAAACGCAGCCATTGAAGCGGCCAGAGCGGGCGAATCTGGTAGGGGATTTGCGGTAGTGGCTGATGAAGTGCGCAATCTTGCCTCGCGCACTCGCAGTTCAACCGAAGTGGTACGCAAGTCTATTGAACAGTTACAAACCAGTGTTGACAGTGCCGTTGTGGCAATGGAGCAAAGCGTGGAGGAAGCTGAAAAAGCCCGTTCTCTTACTGAGCAAGCCAATGGGGAGCTGGCCGGTTCGGCAAAGGATATGACCGCCATTCAGTCAATGATTGAGGATATTTCCCAAATCACCGAAGAACAAACCGTGGTAGCTCGCGATATCGAAACACAAGTGACTGCCATTATGGGTGTATCAGACGAAGTAAATGAAGCCACCGAACTGGTGGCCTCTAACGCTGAGCAACTGAGTCAGCTGGCCGAAACACTGCAAAGCCAAATCAGGCATTTTAGCGTTTAATCTGTAACTTGCTCAGGGCTTATTTAATTGAGAATGGGGTGAAATTAGTGTGCTCGTCGTAAACATCTACACCCTCTGCGCGTTTGAGCACGGCAATGACTTTATAGGTAACCGGCGTTAACAGTACCTCCCATAAAACCTTGAGGCCATAGTTGGTGAGCATCACAGTAATAATTAACTCGGTGCTCCAGATCCCCCAAAAGGCAACCGGGTAAAACACCATTGAGTCGACAGCCTGTCCCACCACGGTAGAACCAATAGTGCGTTGATAGAGCGCCTTGCCTTTCGACATCACTTTCATTTTGGCCATCACGAAAGCATTGGTAAATTCGCCCAGCCAAATTGCCAGCACAGACGCCAGAACAATTCGTGGAGCCTGACCAAAATTCATGGCAAAACTGTCCTGACGACTGATTCCGCCCACGTCCTGATTCCAGTTTGGTGAGGGCGGCATTTCAGTAATAAACCACGCCATAAACGCGGCAAACGCCGCCGCAAAAAAGCCCGCCCAAATAGCACGGCGCGCCCGTTGATAACCGTATACTTCGGTGAGTACGTCACCCAGCACATACGAGAGCGGAAAAAAGATTACCCCAGCGCCAAAGGTAAATCCGGCTATTTCGGCAACCTTGCCGGCACCGATAATATTGGAGCAAACAATCAAAATGCAGGTGGCACCCAACATAAAATCAAAAAAGCGAAAGTGCCGCGTCGACGTATCGGTTACTTTGTTCAGCGTTGTGTTCATAAAGTCTGCGTGAAAATGACTAAAAGAAAAACCTAAGATAACAGAAGAGGTTGGGTATAAATAGACGTGTTAATCCACTTGCGCAATGTTGTACCATTGCCACACTTTATGACGTAACTCAGATTCGTTAAAAGGCTTACTAATATAGTCGTTCATGCCTGCCGCTATGCAGGTATCCCGATCGCCTTTCATCGCATTCGCGGTCAGGGCAATAATGGGCACATTCTGATAACTGTCCCCCGCCTCTCCAGAGCGTATACGTCGAGTGGCTTCGTAGCCATCCATTACCGGCATCTGGCAGTCCATCAGAATCAGATCAAATTGCGCTTTGGCACCTTTTAAGGCGTCGATGGCTTCTTGCCCATTTGCCGTTACCATTACTCTGCAATCGTTTAAATGCTCCCGCGCTACCACCTGGTTAATGGTGTTGTCTTCTACCAGCAATACCAGTGGTTTATAACTGCCTGTGGCAAAGCTGTCAGCCGATTGGCTCTGTGCCCCTGTGTATTGTGCCGGAGCATCCTTGAGCGCAGGATACAGCAAAACAGAAAAGCTAAAGGTGCTGCCTTTGCCTTTTGTACTGGTTACGTGAATATCACCACCCATTAGTTGAATCAGTTGCTTGCTGATAGCCAACCCTAATCCTGTGCCGCCGAATTGCCGTGTTGTGGATTCATCTTCCTGGCTGAACAACGAGAAGATATTGTCGAGTTGACTCGTTTCAATGCCAATGCCAGTGTCAGACACTTCGCATTTTAGCGTAAAGTGATCCTCAGCCCGCACCAGGGTTGCCTGAACGGTCACTTTGCCTTGGGAGGTGAATTTCACCGCATTGCTTAACAGATTGCTTAGGATTTGACGTATACGAACGGTATCGCCACTCACCCATTGTTCGCTTAGCGAACATGTTAGGGTTACCGGAATATCCTTCGTTGCTCCTTCAAACGCATAGTGTTCAATGGTTTCGTTCAGCAAATCCATCAAATTAAAATCGTGTCGCTCAACGGTGAGTTTGCCGGCTTCGATTTTTGAAAAGTCCAGAATATCATTGATGATATGCAGCAGGTCTTTGGTGCTTTGGCGCGCCATGCGTACATAGTTTTGTTGTGATTCATCCAGCTTGCCGTTGGTTAACAGCCCCAGCATGCCGTAAATACCATTAATTGGCGTACGGATTTCATGGCTCATACTGGCCAGAAAGCGCGATTTCAGTTGGGTTGACTCTTCCGCACGTAGCTTTGCTTCTTCCAGATAACGGGAGGTCTGTTCTTGTAGTGTTACGTCCTGTTGGATCCCGATAAAGTGCGATACGCTGCCATCGCGTTGTTGAATGGGCGATAGCGTCAGTTTGTTATAAAACTCCGAACCGTCTTTGCGGTAATTGAGTAGCGTAATTTCAACTCCTTGACCGGTATTGATGGCGTCAGATATTTGCTGGATATGTTCAGGTGCGGTGTTGGAGCCTTGCAAGAACCGGCAGTTCTTGCCCAATACCTCAGTTTTGCTGTAACCCGTGAGTTTTTCAAACGCTGTGTTAACGTAAATCAATGGGTTGCCCGGTTGATTGATGTCTGAAATAACAATACTCACCGTGGCCTCGTTCATTGCCCTGGTGCGAATTAATACGTCTTTTTCCAGAATAACCCGCTGCGTAATGTTTTCACCTACCAGAATATGCCCGATGAACTCGCCTTCGTCGTTCAGCATGGGGCTGGTGTTCCAGCTTACATGCAGTTGTTCGCCGGTGCCTTTTTGATAACTGAGTTGCAGCTTTTTAGCTGTGCGCACTGCCGGGTGTAATACATTCTTCAGAATATCGTCAAAGGTTTGTTCGTAGTGTTCCGTGAAATGGGTAAATGCCGAGTTCGACAGAATAATCTGGTCGTCGTTGTTTACTACTACCAGTATTTCTTCCATGGAGTTAGTAATGTTGCGAAACCGGTTATTCGACAGCGACAGGTCGTTCACACTTTCAATAAGCTGCTCAAATGCATAGCGGATTTGCGACATTTCGAGTGTGGGCTCCTGCGCTTTTTCGCTACGCCCCTGGCTACTGTCTATTTGGTGTTCGAGGTTTTCATGCAGGCGTTGCAGCGTGAGTGACGATAGATTCGCCGCAGCGCGTACACTGTATAAACTGGTAAGGATAATGGAAATAACAGCAAGGGTAAGAATAGGGATAAGCCAGAATATATTGTTGTAAGCGTTAATAAAGGGCTCAAAACTCACCAGCAAGAACTTATCCCATTGGGCACTTGCAGTGTATTGCGTGTTCAAATCCAGTGAATAATAGTTTGTACCCACGGGGTACTGCTTTGGATGGCTTGAATAGAGTACCTTCCCTTGCTCACCAACAATCAACTGTGTGGCGACATTCGGGCGATTGCTCACTATCCAGTGCAATGAATCAACGTAAAACGCCAATGCGCCTTCCGCCATGCCGTTAATCATTACGGGGGCCACAATGAACACACCGTCTTCGTTTACAGATGTATAGGATTCGGCGTTACTCAACACCTGAGTTTGCCAGGCATTTAAATAGTGTACCGGTACTCGGTCATCCCAATTTTTGAATAGCAGCTTGTCTCCTGCAAAGTTAAACAGTGCAAGGCTAAGATTGCGATCTTCGGTGATTTGCGTCGATTGAATGAACAACGGCAGATAATACTGCTGATAATCCATATCAATTAAACCGTTTACCAGCAGATCATTATTGGCAATGGTAATCAGCTCTGAGCGGGTAAGTTCGATACTTTGTTCAATACTGCCTTTTAAATCGGTTAAATACCCCTTGTGGACTTCCCCGATATGGCGATTGGCGGTTAAAAAAACCGCTGAGAAGATTATCAGGGTAATCGCAACCAGAATAACCGCCAGTTTGGGCAGCATTATGCGTTGAAGATATTGCCTTAGTGACGGCAAACGCGACATCAATTAACCTCGGGGTAGGGTTCTAAATGTCCGAGTGCATTAAAGCGGGACATAAAATAATCGTCAGCAAACAATGCATCGTGCCTGGTTGGCGTAAATGGCGGTATGTATTGTTTAATCAGTCCCTGATGTTCGCTTAAGTTTTCCATTGCAGCCCTCACCGCATTTGCATCCAGTGTGCCAGCTTGTTCGACTGCTTTGGCTATTATATGTATTAAATCGTAGGCATGTGCAAGCCCAACGACGCCTAAAATGCTATCGCGCTGTGCATTGGTATCGAATCGATTGCGGTAAGCATTAAATACGCGTTGGTTAATCTCGTCCTGTGGATTGCGTTCAAAACTGAAGGTTTGCAATACAGCAAAATCCAATTGATTGAGCGTCGATAAGCCGAGCCTGGCGGCAAAATTACCGCCTGCAATGCCCCAGTGTGAAATCATAGGCAACGGTTTCGCTAGTTGCGCCATGTTATTGGCAATCACTACTCCTTCCGGCGCATTCACCACCATAAACAACGCCTGCGCATCACTTTGTGCTATTGCCCGTATTTCCTGCTGAAAGTCTTGTTGACGCCAGTTGATCCACTGCACACTTACAATAGAAATGCCATACGCTTCACTGTGTTGTTGTAACGATGCTAAATTCGAGCGGCCCCATCCAGTGCGCTCAAGTACAAGAGCTATACGCGAAATTCCGCGTGCGGCTGCATGACGCAACATCACTTTGGCCGCTTCTGCATCGCGTACCGAAATGCGAAATACGAAATTGGGGGAATAGTTATTGTCGATGATACTGGTACCGGCAGCCCACGGGCCCAGGTAAATCAGTTTATGTTTATGAATATAAGGCAATTCGGCCAGCGCAACCGGGGTATGTACACCCCCCAAAACCGCCAGCAGGTTCGGGTTCTTCGCATAGGCTTCAATATTTTTAATACCCCTTGCAGGGTTTCCCCGGTGATCGCTGATTTCGAGCACAACCTGCCGGTTAAGGATGCCGCCCCGAGCATTAATTTCGTCTATCGCCAGTAATGCACCGCGCTTGATGGCCTGACCCCCTTCTACGGCTACAGAACTCATATCGGCATCAAGACCAATTACTATGGGCTGTGATGCAATTACAAGTTTTGCGCTACACAACATTACTACTAGCACCGTAACAAAGGTGGCGGCAGTGTTTACCAGTAACTGCTGGTATCTCACAAAGTATCCTTTTGGCTAAATGTTAATGGGTAATTACCCGGTTATATCATCAAGCATAACAAACAAATACAGGCTTAAAGATAAATTATTTATCTGCTGTTTCAATGGCTTTCCAAGGCACAAGAGTAGTTATATGCAATCCGGTATTGGCTAACTGGCACGGTAATTGTTTTATTTGCATGGCAATTGTTAAGTATTTGTATATGGTTATAGTAGATGTCTGAGCAAAAATGAATGTGGTTTGCTGTTTATTTTCCAAATGAAAGTGACAGTCTTAACAAGCGTATAATCAATAACGACAGAAAAAAGCAGGCGTTTAGGGCGGGATACTCGCGTAAAACGCGCTACGCTTAAAAGAATAACAATAAATAAGGTGAGTATGCAGGTTCCTTCTATCATCGACGTCGAAGCAAGTGGCTTTGGTGCGCACAGTTATCCAATCGAAGTTGGCGTGGTTCGCGAGGACGGCGGCAAATTTTGTCAGTTGGTGAAACCCTATGAAAGCTGGACGCACTGGGAGCCTGAAGCCCAGGCATTGCACGGGCTTAGCCGCGAACATCTGCTTAAGCATGGCCATGATGGCCGCGAGGTTTGTCTGGCGTTGAACGAATTTTTACAAGGGCGCACTGTGTATAGCGATGGCTGGGTAGTGGATCATCCCTGGCTTATTAAATTGTTCAGTGCCGCCGGAGTGCCTATGAGCTTCGAGATACGGGCGTTGGAATATGTGCTGTCTGAGTATCAAATGGACCACTGGCAAAGCGTAAAAACTCATGTCACTGCAACCTACAAAAAGGCCAGACACCGTGCCAGTGTGGATGCGCATATTATTCAACAAACCTATTATCAAACCCGTCAGGTGGCATTGAATCGAAACTTATCTGCTGTTTATCATGGGAAATAATTTATCAGGAGTCTCGAGTTGAAAACCATTGGATTAATTGGCGGAATGAGCTGGGAGTCCACAGCGCTGTATTACCGTTTAATCAATCAGGATGTTAAACGACGCTGCGGTGGTCTGCATAGCGCGCCGCTCATTTTACACAGCGTGGATTTTGCGGAAATTGCAGAACTTCAGCATAACAACGACTGGTCGTCTCTCATCCGTGAGTTGTGCAATATCGCGATTAACCTGCAACAGGCAGGTGCGCAGGCGCTGGTGATTTGCACTAATACCATGCATAAAGTGGCTGCTGACATCACGGAAGTGGTGCATATACCGGTAATTCATATTGGCGATGCTATCTTTGATGCCTGTAAACAGAATGACTTTAAAAAAGTCGCATTATTGGGGACGGCCTTTACCATGGAGCAACCGTTCCTGAAAGAACATCTGCGCAATGGGAGGCTGGACGTATTGATACCCAATCAGCCGGAGCGACAAATCGTTCACCGCGTTATTTATGAAGAGTTGTGTCAGGGCAGGGTAGTTGAACAGTCAAAACGGCAATATCAGGCAATCATTGAGCAGTTAAAACAGCAAGGTGCAGAAGCCGTGATTCTGGGATGCACTGAAATTGGATTGTTGATCTCTCAGGATGATTCGGTGTTACCTGTGTTAGATACCACAGTGTTACATGCTAAAGCAGCGGTGGATTTTATCGTAGAAGAATAGGCAACTGAAAACAACGCTAGAAGAAGTAATGCACGCCCATTACAAGTGAGTTGTTATTTTCATCTCCCACATACCTGAATTCATAACCAACGGCTAATCCAAAACCGTAAGGCTCACCGAATTGCCAGCCAACGCCAGCCGCTGTGGCGTTGTGCCCGGTGAGTGGTAACTCTGCCGCCTGTGGACTTAAAAAATACTGTGTATTGCGCAAGGTGGCGTAAACCCATTGCGAAGATGACGCCGTTACTGCTCTTCTGGCCGACACACTCACGGCGGCCACATCAAGCAAATTTACGCTGGGTAATAAGTCCGGCACGTACGTATTACCGCGACTATTCATATGCACATCAAACCGCCATTTGGGCAGTCGGGCATTTTGGTATTTTACAAAGTATTGTGCGTTACCTACAGGGGCACTTACCAGAGGGGATTCTGGTAAAACTGAAGGTTGATTTGCCAGCAGAGGACTACAAAAACTACCGGCCAGACACAACACAAGTGTGCGGCACAGTCGCATGTTTTAGGTTCCGGTTTTTTGTTGAGTGTTTTTATTAACTATAGCGTTATTCACACGTATCACAATAGCGCTTTAAAATTAATTTATGTCTTTCTTAATTTATTTTTCTGCCTTGTAATCTTCAGCCTTCCACTATCAAGTTAGTGCTTACAAACTGCATGTGAGCGCATCTGTAATAATCTGTTAATGTTATGAATTTTAAAGATAAAAATACTTGGTAATACCGGAGTAGGAAAAACCCGGGTTTATTCGGTAGCGTGGAAAATTTTTATATCCTGCGCTAACGTTAAGTTATCCGGCGGTTAAAGGAGTGCCGTTTAAGTGAGCCAGGATATTGTTCGTATACGAGGATAATGTGATGCGTGCAGAATGGGAAACAGAGCGAAAGTTTGTCGTAACGGGAGTGCCTGACGGATTATTGGAAACCCGCAAGTCTGTGCCGGTCCGACAGGGGTTTTTATCGTCCGATGGTGAGCGTCATGTGAAGATATGTGACGAGGGGGGCATCTTCACCATGATGGTGAAACAAGGGTTCGGCTTTAAGCAACAAAATACAAACGTTGATATTAGTGCCGATCAATTTGAACAGTTGTGGCCGCTTACCAAACATATGCGGGTAGAAAAGCAGCGTTACCGCTTAGGGCATATGGGGCATAATTTGGTGCTGGATGTGTTTGCAGGGCATCTGGCCCCATTGATATTAGTGGAGGTGGAGTTTGATTCTGAAATGCACAGCCGGCAGTTTTTACCGCCAGATTTTGCAGAGTTTGAAGTGACTCATCGACGTGAATATCAGCTTGCACATCTTGCCAAATGTGGATTGCCTGATTCACTGGCATTAATGAGTTGTCATTACTAACCGTTTGTTCATGCAACTTAAACACAAAAAAGAGGCAACCAGTGCCTCTTTTTTTATAGTATTAATGCGTTAAGTTATTTTACTGAATTGCGCAGTAACTCCGCTTTGTCGGTGGCTTCCCATGGGAATTCTTCACGACCAAAGTGTCCGTAAGCTGCAGTCGGGCGGTAAATCGGACGTTCCAGATCCAGCATCTTGATCAAGCCATAAGGGCGCAAGTCAAAGTGCTCTTTCACCAGTGCAACCAGTGTGTTTTCGTCTACTGTGCTGGTACCAAATGTATCAATGCTGATAGACGTTGGTTCAGCCACACCAATAGCGTACGACACCTGAATTTCGCAGCGCTTGGCCAGGCCAGCAGCAACAATGTTTTTGGCTACGTAACGGCCCGCATACGCGGCAGAACGGTCTACTTTGGATGGATCCTTTCCTGAGAATGCACCACCGCCATGACGCGCCATACCACCATAGGTATCTACAATGATTTTACGGCCTGTTAAGCCACAATCGCCCATTGGACCACCAATTACAAACCGGCCGGTAGGGTTGATGTGGAATTTGGTGTCTTTTGAAATCCACTCAGCAGGCAGTACTGGCTTGATGATTTCTTCCATTACCGCTTCGCGTAAGGTAGCCGTAGAAACAGAATCACAGTGCTGAGTAGACAGAACAACCGCATCAATACCCACTGGCTTGCCGTTTTCATAAATAAAGGTTACCTGGCTCTTGGCATCCGGACGTAACCAGCTAAGCTGGCCTGATTTACGCACTTCGGCCTGACGCTGAACCAAACGGTGAGAATAAGTAATTGGCGCAGGCATCAGTACGTCAGTTTCGTCTGAGGCATAGCCAAACATTAAACCCTGATCACCTGCACCCTGTTCTTCCGGGCTGGCGCGATCCACACCTTGGTTGATGTCGGGCGATTGCTTGCCAATTGCATTCAGTACGGCACACGAATCCGCATCAAAGCCCATATCTGAATGGGTGTAGCCAATATTGCGCACGGTTTGACGGGTCAGTTCTTCAATGTCTACCCAGGCAGACGTGGTGATTTCACCGCCAACTAATACCATACCGGTTTTTACAAAGGTTTCGCAGGCAACACGTGCCCTTGGGTCCTGCTCAAGAATGGCATCAAGGACCGCATCGGAAATTTGGTCGGCAATTTTATCCGGGTGTCCTTCCGACACAGATTCGGATGTAAATAAACGCGTTGCCATGATTTCTCCGTAATGTTCTTAAAGCTGAATTCAACTATTGTAGCAAGCACAATAATAAATACCAGTCTTTACTTCTGGACGTCTAAAGGTCTATTTGTTACGTTTACTTGACACAAAGGATCAGTTCATCGTTATAAATATTACGGAAATCCCAAAACTAAGGCAGAAAACACGTTGAACTGGATAAGTCACTGGGCGACAATACGTGCCCCAGTGTAAGACGTAATCGCTGACAGCCAGGGCAAGAAGCGCCAGAGCCGCAGCAACACTCAATATTTCAGGAGACAACATGCCTTCTCGTCGAGAACTCGCCAATGCCGTTCGGGCATTAAGTATGGATGCCGTTCAGCAAGCAAAATCGGGTCACCCTGGTGCGCCTATGGGCATGGCCGATATTGCACAGGTACTTTGGTGCGATCACCTGCAACACAACCCGGCTAACCCGGATTGGGCAAACCGCGACCGCTTTGTACTGTCGAATGGTCACGGCTCTATGTTGCTTTATTCATTGTTGCACCTTACCGGTTACGACTTGCCGATCACCGAATTAAAGCAATTCCGTCAATTGCATTCAAAAACGCCTGGTCACCCTGAGTACGGTTATGCACCGGGTGTAGAAACCACTACAGGTCCGTTAGGACAAGGTATCACCAATGCAGTAGGTATGGCGCTGGCAGAAAAAGTGCTGGCTGCGCAGTTTAACCGCGACAACTTCCCGGTAGTTGATCATTTCACCTACGCCTTTATGGGCGATGGTTGTTTAATGGAAGGGATTTCCCACGAGGCATGTTCACTGGCCGGCACGTTAGGTTTGAACAAGCTGATTGCTTTCTGGGACGACAACGGTATTTCTATCGACGGTGAAGTAGAAGGCTGGTTCACCGACAACACTCCAGCGCGATTTGAAGCCTACGGCTGGCACGTGATCACTGACGTGGATGGTCACGACGCTGATGCAATCAATGCTGCCATTGAAGCGGCAAAAGCAGAAACCAGCAAGCCAACCCTGATTTGCTGCAAAACGATCATTGGTTTTGGTTCGCCTAATAAACAAGGCAAAGAAGACTGCCACGGTGCACCATTAGGTGACGACGAAATCGCGTTAACCCGCAAAGCACTGGGCTGGAACTACGCGCCATTTGAAGTACCTGCTGAGATTTACGCCGGTTGGGAAGGCAAAACTAAAGGCGGCGAAGCTGAACAGGCCTGGAATGCCCTGTTTAACGACTATGCTGCGGCATACCCTGAATTGGCCGCTGAGCTGAAGCGTCGTTTATCTGGCGACCTGCCAGCCGACTTTGAAGCCAAAGCCGATGCCTACATTGCGTCGTTGCAAGCTAACCCGCAAAACATTGCCAGCCGTAAAGCATCACAAAATGCGCTGAATGCATTTGGCCCATTACTGCCTGAAATTCTGGGCGGCTCAGCCGACCTGGCAGGCTCTAACCTGACAATCTGGTCGGGCAGCAAAGGCGTAGAAAAACACGATGCCAGCGGTAACTACGTATACTACGGTGTGCGTGAGTTTGGTATGTCAGCCATGATGAACGGTATTGCTTTGCACGGCGGATTTAAAGCCTACGGCGCGACCTTCCTGATGTTTATGGAATATGCGCGTAACGCTGTTCGCATGGCGGCATTGATGAAGCAGCCTGTTATTTTTGTTTACACTCACGATTCCATCGGTTTGGGTGAAGACGGCCCGACTCACCAGCCGGTAGAACAAGTTGTGGCCATGCGCGCTACACCAAACCTCGACAACTGGCGTCCGTGTGATCAGGTCGAATCTGCCGTTTCATGGAAACAGGCTATTCTGCGCAGCGACGGTCCAACCTCGTTGATTTTCACCCGTCAGAACCTGGCTCAGCAGCCACGTGATGCGCAGCAAGTAGCAGACATCGCCCGTGGTGGATATGTGCTGGTAGATTGTAACGGCACGCCAGATCTGATTCTGATTGCAACCGGTTCAGAAGTGCAGCTTGCAGTAGATGCAGCCAAACAACTGAGCGAGCAGGGCAAAGCGGTACGCGTAGTGTCTATGCCATCTACCGATGTGTTCGAACGTCAGGATGCTGCTTATCGCGAAGCTGTTCTGCCTTCATCCGTTGTGAAGCGTGTTGCGGTAGAAGCTTTATCTAAAGAGAGCTGGTACAAATACGTTGGCTTTAATGGTGCCATTGTGGGTATGGACACCTTTGGTGAGTCTGCACCGGCGGGCGAGCTGTTCAAGCACTTTAATATTACTGTTGAGGCAGTGGTAGAGGCGGCGCTGGGGCTATAAATGCCCTGGCCAGCAGGCTAGAGAAAATATGGTAAGAATAGCCATTAATGGCTTTGGCCGGATCGGCCGAAATGTATTGCGGGCACTCTATGAGAGTGGCCGCAATCAATCTATGAAAGTGGTTGCTATTAATGAACTGGCCGACCCGGCCGGTATGGCACACTTACTCAAATTCGACACTTCCCATGGCCGCTTTGCCTGCCATGTGGAACGCGACGGCAGCGATCTCATTGTTGCCGGCGATCGCATCCGTTTATGTCATCAACCGGATATTCAGGGCTTGCCCTGGGAAGCGCTGGGTGTGGATATTGTGCTGGAATGTACCGGGCAGTATCAGGATCGCGCTAGTGGTGTGTTGCACATTCAGAATGGCGCTAAAAAAGTGCTGTTTTCGCAACCCGGTGCCCCCGACATGGACAACACCATTATTTACGGTTGTAACGAAGATACCCTGCGCCCAGAGCATACGGTGGTGTCTAATGGTTCCTGCACAACCAATTGTATCGTGCCAGTTATTCAGGTGCTCGACGAAGCCTTTGGCGTTGAGAGCGGCACTATCACCACCATTCATTCTTCAATGCATGATCAACAGGTGATCGACGCTTACCATCCTGACTTACGCCGAACCCGCGCAGCCAGCCAGTCTATTATTCCGGTAGATACGCGTTTAGCGCGCGGAATAGAACGGATTTTGCCTAAGTTTGCCGGTAAATTTGAAGCCATTGCCGTGCGGGTACCCACTATAAACGTAACGGCCATGGATTTGAGTGTAACTCTGGCGGCTCAGGTTACCATTGAACAGGTAAACAGTGCCCTGCGAAACGCCCGCAGTGGCAAGCTTGCCGGGATTCTTGATTACACCGAAGAACCGTTAGTATCAGTGGATTTCAATCACGATCCGCATTCGTGTATTGTAGATGGTACGCAAACCCGAGTGAGCCACAAGCAGTTGGTGAAAACCCTGGTGTGGTGCGACAACGAATGGGGATTTGCAAACCGTATGTTAGATACGGCACTGGCGATGTATCAGGTGGGTAGTCATTAAGTTAATGCATTTTTGGTTTTAGTTTAATTCAGATAAGGAAGAGCAATGTCAATCCCAAGCATGTCAGATATTGAATTGTCGGGTAAACGCGTATTGATTCGTCAGGATCTCAACGTACCGGTAAAAGACGGAAAAGTGACGTCAGATGCGCGTATTAAAGCATCGCTACCTACCATCGAAGCCGCGTTAAAAGCCGGTGCAGCCGTTATGGTAATGTCTCACCTGGGTCGCCCGGATGAAGGCGTGCCAGCGGATGAGTTTTCATTGCAACCGGTAGTGGACTACCTCAATGGCGTGCTGGATACCAAGGTAACACTGGTTAAAGATTACCTGAATGGCGTAGAGGTTGCGCCGGGCGAGTGCGTAATTTTAGAAAATGTGCGCTTTAACAAAGGCGAGAAGAAAGACGACGAAGCCCTGTCTAAGCAATACGCAGCACTGTGCGACGTGTTTGTTATGGACGCGTTTGGTACGGCGCACCGTGCTCAGGCGTCTACGCATGGCGTTGCCAAATTTGCGCCGCAAGCTGTTGCAGGCCCGTTACTCGCAGGCGAACTGGCGGCGCTGGCTAAAGCGCTGGATAACCCGGCCCGCCCCATGGTTGCCATTGTGGGTGGTTCAAAAGTATCTACTAAGCTGACCGTGCTGAAATCACTGGCCGAAAAAGTGGACCAGTTAATTGTAGGCGGCGGTATTGCCAATACCTTTATTGCAGCGCAGGGCCACAACGTAGGTAAATCTCTGGTTGAAATGGATCTGGTTGACGAAGCCAAACGCCTGATTGCCCAGGCACAGGCCAATGGCGGGGATATTCCGGTACCTACCGATGTGGTAACCGGTAAGGCGTTTGCTGAAGATACTCCGGCTGAGCTTAAAGCGGTTGCCGACGTAACCGATGACGATATGATTTTTGATATCGGCCCAGACAGCTCTGCGGCGTTGGAAGACATTCTGAAAAACGCGGGTACCATTGTGTGGAATGGTCCGGTTGGTGTTTTTGAGTTCGATCAGTTCGCTGCTGGAACAAAAGCGCTGTCTGAAGCCATCGCAGCAAGCAATGCGTTTTCAATTGCCGGTGGTGGTGATACGCTAGCAGCAGTAGACAAATATAACATTGCAGACAAAGTGTCGTACATCTCAACCGGTGGTGGCGCTTTCCTGGAATTTTTAGAAGGGAAAATCCTGCCTGCCGTTGCGATCCTCGAAGAAAAAAATAAAAAATAATATCGCACGCAGACAATTCCCGGCCAGGTACCTGTTATAGATAAATCAGGGCCTGGCAGCCTGCTAACGGATAAGCAGGAAAAACGATTTTTCGTAACCCTACAGCCGTTTAATCGCGGTACATGAAAAAGAAAGGAGTGTTGCACATGGCATCACAGGCACAGCAAGCTATGCTAGATAAAATCCTCACTCAGGGAGGCTTTATTGCCGCGCTGGATCAGAGTGGTGGAAGTACCCCAAAAGCCCTTAAACTCTACGGAATCGACGAGTCAGCTTACGCTAACGACGACGAAATGTATGGCTTAGTTCACGCTATGCGTACCCGTATCATTACCTGTAATGCCTTCTCCGGTGAGCGCGTACTGGGCGCTATTTTGTTCGAAAATACCCTGGACCGCGACATCGAAGGTTTGTCTTCGGCAAAGTTCCTGTGGCAAAAGAAAGGCGTTGTGCCGTTTCTGAAAGTCGATAAAGGCCTGGAAGCAGAAGTCAATGGCGTACAATTAATGAAACCCATCGCTGGTCTGGACGCACTGCTGGCAAAAGCCAATACGCAGGACGTGTTCGGTACTAAAATGCGTTCGGTAGTGAAACTGGCTAATCAAACCGGCATTAAAGCTGTGGTTGAGCAGCAGTTTGAAGTGGGTAAGCAAATTCTGGCAGCGGGTCTGGTACCTATTATCGAGCCTGAAGTTGACATTAACAGCCCGGAAAAAGCCGAAGCGGAAGCGCTGCTGAAGCAGGAAATTCTGGCGGAGTTAAATAAACTTGGCGACTTAAAAGTCATGCTGAAAGTGACCATTCCGGAACAGGCTGATTTTTACAAAGAGCTGGTGGATCACCCCAACGTATTAAAAGTAGTTGCACTATCTGGTGGTTATAGCCGTGATGATGCAAACGCCAAACTGGCAGAAAACCACGGTATGATTGCTAGCTTCTCTCGCGCACTTACCGAAGGCGTATCTGCACAGCAAAGCGATGAAGAGTTCGAAGCAGCGCTCGACGCGGCCATTGAATCTATCTATCAGGCATCATTAACTTAATGATGTGTTAAGTGACGCCAGGCACACTGGCGTCGCTATATTACCTTTCCCTAATGTCCCACTGGTCATTCCTGATCAAATCACGTATATTTCATAACCGACTTTAACAATACAATAACAATAAAGCAGGTTATCGTTTTGATGGAATATGATTACGTGGTAGCTCAAACCCTGTTACTTGGGGTGGTCGCTTTAATTGGCATTGTTTTCACGTTCGCGCTTCCCGTTCCCAATCACAAAAGTAAAGCTACGTCTGGACGGTTTGCCCGTTTATTTCTCGCTTGCTGCTGGCTGGTAGAAGTCTGTCAGACTATTCGTTATTCCGGCTATGAAGATGCAGGCAGAATGGGATTTTATTTGGCATCCTTGTGCGCGGCATATATGTTAATGATGACCATCGTTAAACGTTATGGTCACTCTCTTACCCGTAAACAGATTGCGCTGGTGTTGTGTCATTTTACCGCTGTAGCAGCCTGCTCAGTGTTGTTACAATTCGAATACCTGACACAGTGGGTGGGTAACACATTTATTTTGTTAAGTGTTGCTTTTCCGGTGTGGCTGGCCGTACGCAGAGTTAAAATCTATCTGGCTGCGCAGAGTCTGGGCGACAAAGTACTCTATGCCGTATTGTCTGCGGTGTTCTATTCACTATTGGGGATTGTACCGCTTTACTTAATCTTCTTTAACGCCAGCAACGTTCATCATCATGGCTTAACGTTTGCGCTCTTATTGGTCTTTATTCTGGTGTTTATGTTGTCGTTTGCGGTAAGTGTACTGCATTCACTGGTAAACCGACTCCACACACAAGTGCATACCGATCCGCTTACCGGTGCGAAAAATCGCCATTTTTTTTACGAAATAGCGCCTAAGCTCAGTGCGCACGCACTAAGAAACAACGACATTCTGTCGGTGGTGGTATGTGACATTGATCATTTTAAGGCCATAAACGACAAGCACGGCCACGTAGTGGGCGATGTGGCGCTCAAGCGATTTTGTAAAATCATACAGGATCAACTGCGCGCAGAAGATACCCTTATTAGAATGGGGGGCGAGGAGTTTCTGGTGCTTACGCCGCATTGCGACCGCAATCAGGCTACCGAACTGGCAGAGCGCCTGCGTCAGGTGATCAGCCAAACCGAAATTGATGCCAAGGGCATTAAACTGCTGTTAACTGCTTCGTTTGGGGTGATTGAAATGACGCCCAGCAGCGAATTTTTCAGCAGCGTAAAAGAAGCCGACCAGGCACTGATTAATGCCAAAGCGGCTGGCCGGAATCAGGTTATTACGGTTTAGGTAACATTCAGTAAGGGGTCTTAGGAAACATCCGGCAAGGGGTGTTTTTAGATCGCGGCCTTTTTAAGTAGGTCCCGGGTCAAGCCCGGGATGACGGTGAAAGGTTGTATTCACTTAGCCTTCGTCCCGGAAAGTGCGAAGCGCTTGTCCCCATCCGTCGTCCCGGAAAGTGCGAAGCACTTGTCCGGGAACTTGTGAAACATTTAGCAAGGGTTGTTTTGGAATC